>CAZIAN010000220.1:0-7803 GCA_964537355.1 uncultured Pirellulales bacterium
GAAACAATACCAGGGCGTCCGCGCCTGTCGGTATATGTGGTTGCGTTTGAAGACCCGGCTTACAAAGAGGTGTATCTTTATTGTGTTCGGATTGCCCATATGGAAGATGCCACCCTTGTGAGAAACTACGGTTATGCAGAGGGTATGTGCTGGGACAGCGGCCTTTATGTCGGCAGGGGAAAAGAGTCTGTAATAAGACAATCAATTAAAACCCAGCTTAATAAATACATAACTGACTACCTTGCAGTTAATCCGAAGAAACCGGCAATACCGAAACGACAACAGGGCAGGCCGTATTAGAAGTTTGGTTATAGAGACAACAGATATGTAAAATAGAGGTTTCCTTAAAACATATTCTTTTGCGGAAAGGCACGAGTTATGTTTGAACGTTTTACTGACAGGGCACGTAAGGTTATGACAATTGCCAACGAGCAGGTTCAGCAATTTAACCACCAATACATAGGAACAGAACATATCTTTCTGGGGCTGATCAAGGAAGGCGGAACAGGTGTTGTGGTTCTGAAGAATCTGGGCGTTGATATAGATAAGATGCTGCCTGAAGTGGAGCAACTGTTCAAACTCAAGGGCGGAAAGGATGCAGTAGCAGAGGGCAAAATCCCACAAACGCAAAACGCCATAAAGGTTATTGAGTACGCTATCGAAGAGGCGCGGCACCTTAACCATGACTACATTGGAACAGAACACATTTTGCTTGGCCTTCTTCGGGTAAACGAAGGGATAGCATCGCAGGTTCTGGCGAATCTGGGTGTGAGTATCGAAGACGCCCGTATGGAGATAGAAAAGCAGCCTGACCGGCAGGAGTAAATCGATGCCAGCCATCAATAAACGGGGGAAGCCATCTCACATTGTAACACCGACATCAGCCAGATTACAAACAGCGATATCAGCACCGCCAATACAAGTTTAAGCATTCTGGTATCAATTGCCTTCATAATGCAAATCTCCCTTTCTACACATTATTATAGCGATTTGCTTTCTAAAGTTCAATGAATATTTACCCCGGCTGATTGTATAATTCGCCAGCATGCCCGTTTGAAATCAAGGGCAAGCTTCGCAGCGATAACTATATTATTGAGTATCTATTTTTTTCAGGGGCGTCGTCCATAAATATATCTTATGCTCGATATTGTCAAAGGAAGAAGTGAACCTGACGATTTTGTCCGGTTTGACGCCTTTCATATTAAAATTGTGTGAGAGGATGCGCGAGCCGGGTTTTAGTTTTTCCAACTGCGGGATGAGCCTCACATTCAAAGCCGGAAGCAGGTAAAGAGTGATTACGTCCGCCTCGCTTAGGTCGAGTGTGAAAATGTCCTTCTGCTCGATTGTAACCAGATGCTCGACCTTGTTCTTCTTTACATTTTCCAGAGATTCTTTCACTCGCTCGGGATCAAGGTCATATCCTACAGCTTTGCAACCGTATTTCCTGGCGGCAGTGACTGGAATACGACCGTCTCCACATCCCAGGTCATAAACCAGATCATCTTTTTTGAGCTTCGCCAATTGAAGCATTTTGTCAACGACATCCTCCGGAGTGAAAACAAACGGTACATCCAGAGAATGGTATATCCGGCCATCGACAGTAATCTCTGCTTCTTCAGGCAGCGACAGCAGGCCTTCGTGTCTCAAAGGCAGTTTGATTTGCCCCAAATCAGGTGCATCAACCCACAATTGTAACTCTGTTCTATAGGGAATTGTAGAGCCGGGTTTACCGTTCAATGATTTCAGCAAACGCGCATATATCACTTCGTCCGGAAGTGAAACCAATTCTTTTGAGTTCGGGGCTATGGCAGCATCATGGGCGGGGGCGGCCGTTAGAAATGTATAGCCTCCGCTCGTAAGACTGTAGCTTATACTCACCAGGGGCAAATCGGCCGGATAAGGATTATCAACTTCGATTTCGAACAGAAGTGTGGCGAACTCTAACTGGACATCCTGAAATTTAATATCAACGATTCGTGCTGTCGGCTTGTCGAAGTGACGGATTTGTTGATTTGTCCGGCAGCTTGTGAAAAAAAACGCCACCAAGGCCCAAGAAAAAAAAAGACGCCGCATACCTGTCATAGTTTCCACCTCATCCAACGTAAATTAACGTTAGTTGATTCGCGTAAACACAACGAGTGATTATATCTTACAGTCAAAGAATAATCAATAAAAGTCTGTGTAAATTACTTAATGCAGGTTCATGAGATTTTTTCAGGAGTGGGCGGTTTAAAATAAAAAAACCCCCAAAAGAGTATTTTGGGGGTAAGGCGCGAAGTTTCTCCGCATTTAGTCCGAAGCGAAGATTTTAGTCGTCATAATAGTAATCATAGTCGTATGTATTTTCCTGGTACTCATAATCGTCAGAATTATCGGCTTCAGACTCATAAGACCAATCGTCCTCGGTCTCATAATTTTCATACCAGTTTTCTTCGGAATCATAATTATAAGACGTATCTTCTTCTACGGATTGATAATCATAGTCATAAGACATATCTTCTTCTGATTCATAGTCATCAGACCAGCTATCTTCGCAATTATACTGTGATTCATATCCATAATCATCAGACCAGCTATCTTCGCCTTCGTTATAGTAGTCATAAGACGAATCTTCCTGGCAGTCATAGTAGTCATCGTTCCAACCATCGTCGTATTGAGAGTAATCATACATATCTTCTTCATATTCACAGCTTGAATTGAAGGCCTCTTGCTGACTTGGCTGTACTGTCTGCACTGTCTGCCCTGGCTGCCCGGACTGAGCTGTTGAGAACTCAGGAGCAATAAAAACAGCAGCCACAGACAAAATAATGCTAATAACGACACATTTGATCCAGGTTGACAGCTTAAGATTTAGAAATGTCTGCTGGATACTATTCTGCTGACCTGTGGGCTCGTGTTCTGGGGGTGGGCCAGAGCCCGGCTGGCTTTGACTTCCGTACGGCTGTCCAAAACTCTCGTTCATTTCAGATTCCATAATTCCTCCTCAAAATAAGTTAATAAAATTGGTTTTTAACGCCTGAAAAACACTTATGTAAAACATAAGAAATAAAAATTAGAATGCCAAATTACGGCAAATATTTTTTGGGAGATATTTCTTGGAGACAGAACGTGCAGGTTTCCACCTGAGAATTTTATGGATTGGCAGGGCCAATAAAAAAACCCCCAAAAGAGGATTTTGAGGGTCATATATATGAAATCGTTCGGCTTTTTTAGCGCGAAACGTAGTTTTTTAGTCTATAAAACACTCATTAGAGTCAATCCAACTACCTTCTTCATATTGGTATTCATTGAATTCGGTTGTTTTTTGCTGTCTGAGTGATTGTGCCGTACTAAGCTTTGGAGTAACGTAAGCAGCAAGGGCAATCAAAACAGCGATAACAATGAGACCTTTTATCCATGTTGCCAGCTTAATATTCAGCCATGTCTGCTGAAGACATTCCTTCTCGAAAAAAGGCTTTGTTTCAGGCTGTGAGCTTGTGTTTGGCCGAACTTGATTTTCGGATGGCGGTGACCATTTTTCTGAATTTACATCAGGCTCCATAATTCCTCCTCTATAATGAGATTACAATAGTTTTTTTTGGCGTATTAAGGATATCGTATAAAACATAAGAAATAACAATTCTAATGCCAAATTATTTCCTTATCTGGCAGAAAAAACAGGCTTTTAACAAGTAAAATAAAGGATTTCCGCAACGGGGAACTCCGATAAATCGACATTAAAGGCCTTCATATGCTATGCCGATATAAAGTGTGATTTGAGTCCGTTACAGGAGCATATTTGCTGAATGGGCACGTTATATCGGGCGGTAAATATAGAACGCTTAGTCATACGCAGAGAGGAAAACAAGATGACAAAAGATCAATCGAAACTAATCGACATTATAGATGATATGTGCGAGACGAAAGATATCTTGTTTCATATGATGCGCAGCGTTAAGGACATTATGACTTATAATGTAAAGACGCTTACTTTGGACGATACAATAGAAACTTGCCTGGAGATTATGACGGAGCATAAAATTCGTCATATTCCCATAGTAGATAATGCTGCGGAAGAAGGGGAACCGCTCTTTGTGGGTATCGTTTCTCAAAGAGATGTTTTTCGACAAATATCACCGAGCATGGGGAAAATCAGCCAGGGGGATTCTGACATAAAGGCACTAAAACAGCTTCTAGTACAAATCGTTACGCGAAAACCAAAGTGTGCATCACCTGAGACCCCGATACAGGATGCCACTGCCCTGATGGTCGAAAATCGCATTGATTCGGTTCCCGTTCTTTTTGAGAATGACCTGGTTGGTATAGTGACAGCGACAGATGTTTTAAAGCTCTTCGCCAGACTGCACGCAATCGGACAGCTATGCGGTGAGAAGGCAAAAACGGGACCGAGAAGACGATTTGTTGACTTGTTGGCAGGGAATTCAGATAAGGCGGTCTGGGCGCTTTCATCAGTTCTCGGAACGGTTAAAGATATTATGACTGAACAAGTTGTCTCCCTGGAGGAGCAGGATGACCTAAACAAGGCGATGAAGGTGATGCAGAAGGGGAAATTCAGACATATACCGGTCGTGGACAGGCAAAAGAAACTGGTTGGTATAATCTCCGATAGGGACGTTCTGCGTCTTCTTCCATATCGCAAGGGTCAGCGCAAACCGCAGTCGGAGGTATTTCGGGCCGAGCTGTTCGATGTTGAGCCATACGAGCCGGTTGTACGGCAACAGGTCTATCGCATTATGAATCAGAACGTGATCCACGTTCAACCAGACTGCGGCTTCTATGATGTGGTGGAAATGCTGCATGAGATGAAGATAAGCTGTGTACCGGTGATAGATGAAGACAAAAAGATTCTTGGAATAGCTACCGTCACAGACGTGATGCGCGGATTACTGGCTGCTTACGCGCTGTTCGATAAAACCTCCGCTTAATTCAATTCATAACGTCTATCCACAACTCAATCGTAAACCCACATCAAAGGTAAATTCTGCTTTCTATCCCAAAGTACGCATAAATCCCAAAACCTGTTGCTTTGAATGAAGATTACCCTATACTTGATACATGAGGTAAAATATTGGAAAGAAATTCTGGAAATATCGCAACTAATCGTGTATCTTCGTAATAAAAGAGGAGTCTTAGCAATGTGTCTAAGCAATCTAAATGTAAACCTTTAATGAGAGGAGTAAACTACAATGAATAAGGCAAAAACCTCAAGGCGAAGAAACATTTTCCTGTTTGTGGCGGCCATTATCTTTATCACGACGTCCGGTGCAAGTGCCCAGCAGAAGCTGGGTGACCTTGTAACAGAAGGCGGCTTCGACTGGCTGGTAGGCAATTGGGAGGCCACGAGTGATGAGGGCGACAAAGTTGAGCTTGTTTATAAATGGGAACTCGATAAACATCTTATGACAATGCTGCTTAAATTTGCTGATAACGAGTACCGTGCTATGATCTTCTACAAACCGGCCGAAGACCAGGTTGTACAGATAACTGTGGATAACAAAGGTGGGATCGGTAAAGGCATATGGGAGCCCGATGGGGACAAGGCCGTGCTTAAACATGAACACACCAGTGCCGACTGGCAGACCAATAAAATGGGTTTTGTCCACTCTAAAGTTGATGCCAAAACAATGAAGTGGGAAATGCACGAGATATACAGCTCAGGTGAGCTTTCCGATTACCCTAATTTCACGATAGAGTTTAAACGCCAGAAGGAGAAGGCCGCTAAAAAATAGTGGGCCGTGGTTCGTTTCGGCGCAGGCTTAAGCCGTAGCTGGGCGGATTCCGCCCCGATGAGCAGGCCGCTACGTTACGAAACTATCTTGCTGGGTAAACTGAGATTCTTAGACTCCGTTTTGCTGCGCTCGGAACGACAGCAGGAGAATTCAGAATTAGGAACTATTCGATTGGGCGCCGGTTACTTCGAGGAATTGCGTTTCCAGGCTGCGGCCTTCGGTGAGTTTTCGCGGGGTGATGGACATATCCAAAAGAGTTCGCAGAAAAGGTGCAATAACCGTATCCTGATCGAGGTGCTCGGCGGACAAGTTAAGTGTCACTAAATAGTCTGTCGATTTTTTGCTCTGGCTTGCGGCGGGAATAGAGAGCATTTTTATGCTGCGGACGCCCTCGATCGAGGTCAGCTTTTCGAGTTCGCTTTCTTTCAGCGGGCGTGAGAGGGAAAGGTTGTATTCGCGGTCGGCGCGAGTAATTTCGTCAACGGAGCCGGCCAGAACCAGATTGCCGTGGTCCAAAATCGCCACATGGTCGCAGAGTTCCTGGACCTCGTCGAGGTTGTGGGAACTTACAGCGATAGTCGCATGCTGCCGGAGCTGCTTAACGAGGTCTCGAATCTGCCTGGCACTGGCCGGGTCGAGGCCGGCGGTTGGTTCATCGAGAAGGATAACTTCGGGTTTGCCCAGAAAAGCCTGAGCAATACCGAGGCGTTTAACCATGCCGTGAGATAAACTTGTTACGCGTCTTTTTGCAACCGATTTCAAACCGACCAGTTCAAGACTGTGGAGGACCTCCTCGTTTGCCTGTTTCTTTGTGCGGCCGGCAAGAAGGCGAAAAAAGATGAGCTGGTCAAGGATGGGGACATTGCGCTGGAACTGTGCATCCTGGGGAAGGATACTGAGACGTCCCTGCAGGCGGGAAATGTACCTGGTATCGATGCCGAGGACCTCAACCGTACCGGCGTCGGCTTTGAGAAAATCGGCGATGATGGAAAAAAGAGTGGTCTTACCGGCGCCGTTTGGGCCGAGCAGGCCAAAAATTGAATTTGACGGTATATCGAAGGACACCTTGTTAAGGGCCTGAATGCGCCCAAATCTTTTTGATAATTCTTTTATAGAGACAACGTTCGTCATTTTCTAACCTACAGATCGCGCGTTTCAAATCGTATATAACCCAGTGTCAGAAAGAAAGCCGTATAGACAAGAGACGCAAGCACGGCACCGAGCCAATGGACCGGAGCGGGATGGAGCAGATTATTTTGCCATCCCCAGGGCAGGGCGTATAAGAAATATTTGGCGGGTTTCCATGCAAAGCTGCCGAGGATTGCCATAAGCAGTACGCCAGCGATTACCACCTTCGCCAGGATCAGAGAAAGGAATGGAGAGTTTACTGATGCCGAAATCAGCGAACAAACGGCAATGTAGGGCACCATAAGAATCGCCAGGGCCAGAAAGCCCTGCACCGCCCAAATTGCCAGGTCAGGCGCGGGATAGAGTCTGGTCTTCATGCCGAGATAAAAGGTAATAGTAGCGATGATAATTGCCATAACGGCGGTTGAAAAAAAGACGGTCCCGATAAAACGGCCGAAAAAGATGTTGCACCGTTCGGTTCTCAAGAGCAGGAATCGCAGGCCATGGTTCTGGACATCTCCGCTGATTTGGTTGAAGGCCAGAAATGAAATCACGAAAGGCATACCGAATATCAGTATAAGAAAAATCACCGATAACAGAGCGGGCTTTTTCTCAATAAGAAAATCCGTCCATGGATCGAAACCAGGGGTGGATTGTGCTGACGTTGAAGTATCATTCGGAAGGTTCATCTGAGGTGATACAGCTTCTTTGGCGACTTGTTCAAATGATTTTATTCCCAGGACGAACTGAATAATCGGCTGGCCTATATCGATAATTGTTTTGTTGATGGCTTGAGGATTTGTCTGGCCCATTTGCTTTTTTTGCAGGGCTATTAATCGCTCGACAGGCATGATTATTATATGAGCTACGGAAAGGCCGAAGACCAGTGCAATCATAAGATAGACCAGGCCCGACCCACTTCGTACGACATACCGGCTCCAGTAAA
>CAZIAN010000221.1:0-7747 GCA_964537355.1 uncultured Pirellulales bacterium
TTGGTAACAGGGCTAATCCTTTAGCCGGCGGAGCAGGTATGATGTACTTCGATGACATTCGTCTCTATGCACCGGTGCCATAAAGTTCAGAATGCAATTAAGATTGCATAGTCGATATAGCAAACTTTAAGTTCATTTGGGGCCTGTACCCGTCAGGTATGGGCCCTTTTTTCGTTGGTAATTTCTGAAGCGTTAACGGTAAGGAAGGAAGCTAAAAGAATCCTCAGATGATTCAGCCATAGACATAGCCGAGATATCCTCAAGGCAATCGGGACAGGCAATGCTTTTGTGCATACAAATCAATTCGGCCTTCTGCAAAAACTTTTTTACTATAGACCTATAATAGTCTGCGCTCTTTTCTATAAGCCCGTTATCAGCTCAAAAAAAGCGGTTTTCAGGCAATTTAGGTTGAATTTTAGCGGGCTTTAAGGTACAATATTGACATCATTTCAGGGACGAGGGGATTAACAAAACGGCACGAATAATCTGAAATATTGCGAATCCATTTGACTTATTTTGAGGGGGGTGTCCATTGGAAAAAGCAAAATTCAACCATTCTTCCGGCGTATTTCTAAAGATGGTGAATCTGGCAGCCGTCATTTGCATAATGTGTTTACTCGCCGATATTGCTCGCTCTGTTAGAAATTCGGGAAATCCGAATGAGCAGGGAAAAAGCATTATTTCTAACGAGGTAAGCACAAAGAGCGACAGTCCGATAATTTTACTATCCGCAACGATAGCTGATGTAGAGGGTACTGTAGCTGAAGTAGAGAACAAAGACAGCTCTATTTCGAATGAATCCGAAATAAAGGTCGAGGCCGAGCCGCAAAAGGTGGAAAATATCCAAACAATACCAGAGAATACTACAAACCAGGAATCTGGTGATACTGAGAGTAAAACCGAGAAGCCTGAAGAATGGGAAACCATAGAAATGCGAGTAACGGCCTATTGCCCGTGTCCGAGTTGCTGCGGGGAATATTCGGACGGGATAACGGCCTGTGGTTATGAGATACAGCCGGGTGATACCTTCGTGGCGGCCGACAGAAGATACCCGTTCCACACAGAAATGCTAATCCCGGGCTATAGCAACAGCCAGCCCGTGAAAGTTCTCGACAGAGGCGGAGCCATCAAAGGAAACCGGCTCGACGTGTTCTTCACCACTCACGAAGAAGCCCTGGAATGGGGCGTTCAATACCTTAAGGTTAATGTGCATCGGGAAAACCTGTAACCGGGTACCAGGCAAACACATAAACTGATTTCTTCTTGAGGAAATCTTTACCTATCCACACCTTATAATCGGGCTGATGCCCTGTAAGAATTTTATCTTTATCGGTCCTTAAAACCCCTCTTCCATCCCTATAAATCCCTATAGCCGTAAGGTTAATGTTTATTCGAAAAAGCTTCATCTTTTTTGCGAAAATAAGGTTGTGAAGGTGCACTTTTTAGTGTAAACTACGCACGCATTTTTACGGAAGAAATTTTGATTTCTAACCTTATTTTGTATTTTAGCGCAGAGGTTTACTATGAAAGTAACTTTCAACAGAGCGGCCCTTAGCGAGGCCCTGGGTCTGCTGACGTCCGTCGTGCCGAGCCGAACACCCAAGCCGATATTGCGGTGCGTGCAAATCACTGCTGAAGAGAAAGCAGTCCGGATATGCGCAACGGATTTAGAGGTCGGCATCAACTATCTGATCTCCGAGGTCCAGGTTGAAAAAACAGGTGAGATCATCGTGCCGGCGGACAGGCTGGCGGCGGTTGTGCGTGAAAGCGTTGACGATGTCCTTTTATTGGAAGCTTCAAAAAGCACATGTGAGATAAAAGGCGCCGACAGCCATTTTACGATTTACGGCCAGGAGCCGGGGCAGTATCCGGTAGTGCCCGGCTTCGACGGCAACGGTGACATAAAAATCGCCCTGGGAAATCTTCAGGCCGGCATCGAGCAAAGTCTGTTTGCGACGGCAAAAGAAAGCAGCCGCTACGCTATTAACGGCGTGCTTTGGGAAATTAAGGACAAGAAGCTGCTGTTAGTTGCGACAGACGGCAGAAGATTAGCACGGTGCAGAGTCAACCTGTCTTCGGCGCCGGCGAAAAACGAAGCACCGGGAAACATAATAGTGCCGGCCAAGGCAATGGGACTATTGGATAAAATCGGCAGCAGCGAGAAAGACAGCGTGACAGTTAAGCTCGTCGATAACCAGATTATAATAAGCTGTGCGAACGTTGTTATAAGCTCAAATCTCGTGGAAGGCAACTTTCCAAAGTATGAGGACATAATTCCGAGCGATCACGACAAGAAGCTGACACTTTCGACCGATGGTGCGTTGAGTGCTGTTCGTCGTGCATCGCTGTTGACGAGTGAGGAATCGAGGGGAATTAAGCTTTCGATTGAAAAGGACAAGCTGGTGTTTTCCGGCAGAGCACCGGAGACAGGCGATGCCCAGGTGGATATGCCCATAGACTATAAAGGCGAGGCGATGGAAATCGGCTTTAACCCACAGTTTTTGATAGATGTTCTTCGTGTTATCAAAACGCCGGAGTTCGACTTTGAGTTAGGCCAGTCGGACAGGCCGGGCCTGATAAAAAGCGGGACAAATTTCCTGTACGTTCTAATGCCCATCAACTTAGGATAGTTATATCCGTCGGACATAAACGCAGTTTTAAGTCTTGCTGGTTGTATCTCGTCCGAGATATAAGATGCATTATGGATGAAGGCGAACAATTACTACGTGATGCCGTCAAAGGACGATTAGTAAAGAAGTTTGACAGAACGGTCAAAGTGGGCGATGTTGCCCAGATGTTTGTGACCAAGTGGGTTTCACCGCGGCAAGCGAGGTTTGGCGCGATAGTTGAAGTGTGGAGCCAGCTAATACCGGCTGAACTTTCTAAGCACTGTGAAATTGTTGATGTTGACAGCGGTAAGTTGAAGGTCAGGGTGGATTCGCCCTCATACAAGTACGAGCTTCAATTATGCAGTTCGGAGCTTCTTAAAGAACTGCAAAAGCAGTGCCCGAGAGTTCGGCTGACAGAAATAAAATTCGTTGTTGCTTAAGCGTTATTTTGCAGAACAAAAGCGGAAAAAACAGATAATTTATCACCTAACAAAGACGATATAAAGGATAGAGGTAAAGAAGCGGTATGAAGGATCAGCAATACGATGCCGGTAATATAAAGATTCTTGAGGGTGTGGATGCGGTACGTAAACGCCCCGATATGTATATCGGCGACCGCGGCAGCGGAGGTCTGCATCATCTGGTCTATGAGGTATTGGATAACTCAATCGACGAAGCAATGGGGGGATTCTGCGATAATATAAACGTTCGCATCCATCCCGACGGCAGTTGTGAGGTCGAGGACAACGGCCGAGGCATACCCATCGCACAACACAAAGAGGCAAAGACCAGCGCTTTAGAGGTGGTGCTGACAACGCTGCACGCCGGAGGAAAGTTCGACAGTGACAGCTATAAGGTGGCCGGCGGGCTTCATGGCGTCGGCGTTAGTGTTGTCAACGCCCTGAGCGAATGGCTGGGAGCCGACGTGTTTCGAAACGGAAAACACTATCATTTCGAGTGCGTCAGAGGAGTCGCCAAGGGACCGGTCAAAGAAATCGGTCCGACCAGTAAACGCGGCACAAAAATCTCCTTCATGCCCGATAAAGAGATATTCGGAGACCACGAATTAGCATACGATTTGCTGCTGACACGAATACGTGAATTAGCTTATCTTAACGCCGGACTTCAAATCAGCTTCAGAGATGACAGGAACAAGAAAAAAGAGGTATTCAAATTCGAGGATGGGATTAAGGAGTTTGTCAAACATCTGAATGAGGGCAAGGAAACACTCCACAAAGATGTCATCTTTCTGGCAAGGGAAGACCCCCAGGCAATGCTGAGCTGTGAAGTGGCGATGCAGTACAACGACGGATACACCGAAAACGTGCTGGTCTTCGCCAACAACATCCGAAACATCGACGGCGGAACACATCTTTCGGGTTTTAGGACAGCATTGACCCGAACGATGAATTATTACGCTAAAAATAATAACCTGCTGAAAAACGGACAGGGGACAACCGGCGACGACCTTCGTGAGGGCTTAACGGCAGTGGTAACAGTGAAACTCGCGGACCCGCATTTTGAAGCCCAGACGAAGGTGCGGCTTACTAATCCTGAAGTCGGCGGCTTCGTCGAGACAACAGTTAACGAACATTTAGGACATTTCCTGGAAGAGCATCCGACAGAAGCAAAACGAATTTTGAACAAGGCCATCCAGGCGGCGGCAGCCAGAGAAGCAGCGAGGAAGGCACGGGAGCTTACCAGACGAAAAGGAGCGCTGAGCGGCTCAAATCTTCCAGGTAAATTGTGGGACTGTGCAAGTAAGGAAAAGGCGACCACCGAGATATTCATAGTAGAAGGTGATTCCGCGGGTGGTTCGGCAAAGGCGGGTCGAGACAGAAACATCCAGGCGATTTTGCCGTTGAAGGGAAAAATCCTCAACGTGGAAAAGTCCCGTATTGAAAAGATGCTGGCACACGATGAAATCCGAACCATTATCAGTGCTCTGGGGACCGGTATAGGCACCGATGAGTTCAATCTGGAAAAGTGCAGATACGGTAAGATAATATTAATGACGGATGCGGACATCGACGGCGCGCATATTCGAACTCTGCTGCTGACTTTTTTCTTCAGGCAGATGCAGCAGTTGTTCGTAGAGAATAAAATTTATATCGCCCAGCCGCCCCTGTACGAAATCAAAATCAAAGGCCACAAGAAATCAGAGTATATCCTGAGCGAAAACCAAATGCACAAGCGGATGATATCCAAGGGGCTTGAAGGTACGGAACTTATCATCAGGGACGATAATAAAGATAAAAAGACACAAGCAGACCGAGGCAGTTCAGCTAAGAACAATAAGGCAGGTTCAAATGGGACACGCGAAATTCGCGACAAAGAGCTGACTGAGCTTGTGAAAATTCTGTCCGAGGCCGAACGCATTATAATGGTTTTGAGCAGACGCGGTATTAACTTCACCGACTTCATCAGGGCGTATTATAATCCCGCCGAAGGAGGGCTGCCGGAGTTTCGTATCTGCACTGAAAACGAAGAGGAGATTTACTATAAAAGAGAAGAATACGACAAGCGGCTCGATGAACTAAAAAAGCAAACCGAAGATGAAGAATCAATCGATGCCGAGGAGCTTCACGAGGTTGACCGAATCAATCAAATAAACAATCAACTTGTCAAACAGTTTGGTTTGGACATGAAGGATTTTATGCTAAAACCCACCAAAGACCTTTCCAGCGAGTCAACGCCGACAAAGTTTGAGCTTCTCAGCGGGGATGATAAATACCCGGCCGCATCGTTAGGCGATATATGCGCAAGCATAAGGCAGATAGGCGTTAAGGGAATTGAAATAAAACGCTTCAAAGGTTTGGGCGAGATGAACGCCGACCAACTATGGGATACTACAATGAATCCGCAGACGCGTACCTTGTTGAGCGTCAAACTCGACGATGCCGGTGAAGCCGACCGACTATTCAGTATTTTAATGGGCTCTGACGTGGAGAAGCGCCGAAACTTCATTCGCGACCACGCGCTGGAAGTGCAGAACCTCGACGTCTGATTCACGATGTGTGATTCGTATTTCGGGATGTAACAGAGGTGATAAGTGAAATCTGTGAACTCATGGACAAACGGCGTCGCAGATATTGATTTGTTGAAGCGATGCAAAGCAGCTATCAGAAATACTTCTAAAGATGCTGATGTAATACTATACGGATCGCGGGCCAGAGGCGATGCTGACAAAGACTCCGACTATGACATATTGATAATAGTAGACGGCCCGGTAGATATGGCTCTCAAGAAAGAAATACTCTCAAACGTATATCCCCTGGAATTAGATACAGGTGCTGTGCTTACATTGATTGTCTATAGCAAACAGCGATGGGATTCGCCTCTTTACCGTGCGATGCCGTTTCATAAGAACGTTGACAGGGAAGGAGTTCTGCTATGACTTCTGAGGAACGTGCTGTGATATTATATCGTATGGAACGAGCCAAGGAGGCTATCGAAGAAGCGAAGATATTATTCGATTCCGGCCATATTAACTCATACGTAAATCGTCTTTACTATGCCTGTTTTTACGCAGTTTCGGCATTACTGCTGACCCGGAACATATCCACCAGCAAGCACGGACACCTGCGGTCTTTGCTGCACAGAGAGTTTGTCAAGACAGGATTAATCCCGCAAGAGATGGGAAAACATTTTGACCTGCTGTTCAATAGCCGCCAGGAAGGCGACTATGCAGATCTGGTTGTATTCAAAGCTGACGAGGTGGCCGACTGGCTGGCCAAGACCGAAACATTTGTTTCCCACATCGAATCGCTTATCTCAGGTATGGAATAACATAAAACTCCTCAACAAATTACAGGTTAGATATTAAAGAAAACCCGCCGATTTACTCGGCGGGTTTAACATTTTCAGGATTTCTCTATTGAGCTTGCCCTCGGAATCTACCGGTGGCCGCTTCTACTGCGGCTCAGTCTCATCGAATCGATTACGGTGCTTCTGCTTCCCCATTACTTCCGGTCGAGAAAGAACCATATGGGGAATAACCAGTTGTGGCACCCATCTGAATAGATGGAGACGAGTCTCGGCTAAGGTTATCGCCCAGACGGGGATATGAAAGAATCTGTACCTTTTCCTCGAATTCGTCAAAATCTATTTTGTTCTGTGCAAGCGCATCGATGTAAGACTTTTTTGCACGAATGGTCAGAACCGTTGGAGGCTGGGATCCAGCTTTGGCGCCTCCTGGGACGGTCATGATAATGCTGCCTCCACTGCCGTAGGTTTGCGTTATAAGTGAGTCAGACCGACCGGCTTTACCGGTGACTGTAAGAATTACAGACTCCTGGGGTTTGAGGCCTTTGATGTTTGCCGCGTGCACGAGCGATTTGATAAGGGTGGTTTTGAGGTTTTCCACCTTTACGGGATCATACCTTTCTTCCGGCTGAACAGGTGCGCGCATTGTGGCCCCATGGGGCAAAAATATCTCCTGCTTCATCTGCTCCCAAAGTGGGTCGGAACCTTCTTCCACATTCTCTTCTTGCTCTTCTTTTTGCGGTGGAGGTGAGAGAGGAAAATCAACTGTAGTCATAAAAAGCGCACCATAATTCTGAATGTACATAACCCTCATTGATTGACTGTCCAGTGAAAAAGGACTTGAGAATCTCATCATTCTGCCGACAAAGGGCATTCCCGGAATCAAGTTCGACTGAGCCAACTTTTGATTAAAAATGCGGCACATAACAGTCATATCTTCCATTAAGGCTACCATGTCCTGAGGCTTAATCTCTGCGGTGGGAATAATGAGTACTTTCCCGCCACCGGACTGCTGATTCGTCCTGTCCAGAAGTGTCTGTAGCTGAACGAACGCATCATTCGAACCCAAGGCCGGTGTGAGTGGAGCTGGGGCCGGAGCTGGAGCCGGGGCTGGGGCCGGAGCGACTTGGGCTGTGACTGAAGCCGTCGGGATTAAAGTAAGAACGATAATAATCGTAATGGCTCTGATAAAAGATTTCATTTTTTTTACTCCTGTATCTAAATACATAATTTCTTAATTCGATAACCAACATTTAAGGTTATCAACCTATATACTAAGCCGTCTAAAACGCAGTGTGCTCCTCATGAGCATCCTGATGCTCTTTATGAGCAACCTGATGTTCTGGGACGCTGGGAGAATCTTCCTGATGCTC
>CAZIAN010000222.1:0-7724 GCA_964537355.1 uncultured Pirellulales bacterium
GCGACTTTTTCAATATGCGGCGAAAATCGGGCCACATACTACAAACATATTTACTCTGCAATTGACCATAAGCCCGTTATTACGTTCGATGACGGTGCTGATTTGGTGAACGAGTTACATACTCGCAGAAAAAAAGATGCTCCCCGGATTATTGCAAGTATGGAAGAGACCACCACAGGAGTTATTCGTTTGCGTGCAATGGCTAACGAAGGGAAATTGAAATTTCCCGTCATTGCTGTTAATGACGCTTCGACCAAACATTTGTTCGACAATCGCTACGGCACCGGCCAATCAACCGTTGACGGTATTATTCGAGCGACCGATTTTCTGATGGCCGGCAAAAAGGTTGTTGTGGTAGGGTACGGCTGGTGCGGACGCGGCTTTGCTATGCGAGCAAGAGGGATGGGAGCGATCGTTATCGTTACGGAAGTTGACGCTGTCAAGGCCCTTGAGGCCGCGATGGACGGATTTGAAGTTATGCCCATGGCAAAGGCGGCAAAAGTCGGCGAGCTGTTTGTAACTCTTACAGGTAATAAACATGTTTTACGGGCTGAGCATTTCCGCGTGATGAAGGACAGGGCCGTTGTTGCCAACAGCGGACACTTCAATGTAGAGATAGATATACCGGCCCTGAAAAAGCTCAGCAAGAAGGTAATCCGTAATGTGCGAAACGATGTTGTCGATGAATATATCCTGAAAAATAACAAGCGGATTTATCTTCTGGCCGAAGGGCGATTAATTAACCTTGCTGCTGCTGAGGGACATCCGGCAAGTGTAATGGACATGAGCTTTGCTACGCAGGCGTTGCAGTCTGAATATGTGGTAAAAAAACGTGGTAAGCTTTCTGTTGCGGTCCACGATGTTCCGATAGAGATAGAGCAGCAGGTGAGCAAATTCAAACTGAAGTCGATGTTTATCGATATAGACAAACTTACAGACGAGCAGATTGCTTACCTTGCCAGCAGCGGTGAAGGGACATAAACCCGGGCCCCGTCTCTCGTTGTTGATGGTTCGGGTTTTTGACCATGGTTACGAGTTACGACGAAGTGAGGCTTATGGATAATAATGAGACAGAGAAGACACCGATAGCGGTCTCGAAGTCTTTTATGGCTGTTGGCCCCACGCTGCACTACAGCCATAAAAATGTTCAGAGATGCTGGCTGCTTGCTGTTGTAGCTTTTGGTATGACTTGTTTTTTCTGGTCGAAGATAACAACCGGCTCATTTTGGTCATTCGATATTCAAACAGCGACAAGACCAACATTCTGGCATTTGGGCCAGACAGTCATAAGCGGAGTGAGCATTTTCGAATATCCCTGGCAGATCGTTGTTTTAGGACTGCTCATGGGGGTTATGTCAATTGTTCCTGTCCTGATATCCCAGCTTATGAGCTTTGGCTTTAGCTTTGTTTTGATATTAGCGGTGTTTTTCCTGGCAAATTTGCCGGGTTTTGCAATTTGTCTATTAGTAAGTTGTCTTGCTGTTGCGTGCCGGCCTCTTCGCTTTCGCTCTCGGTTTGTTGCGATTGCATTATGCACAGCACCGCAGCTTATTTACTGGGCATACTTCGGAGGTGTCAGGGGGGTGGAACCGATTAAATGGGGCTTTTCCTTCGCACCGTGGATTTTTGCCTGGGTTGATGCCTTAACAATAGCAGGATTTGTTCTCGGCATAGGCCACTTTACGCGTTATCGACCGGGCCTGGTCTGGATATTTACAACCATTACGCTCGTGTTGGCTGTTGTTGTCTTCGAAGTAACAATCGGCTTCGACGAATTAGACTATCAGCTTTATGTGGCCAAGAATAACCCGGAGCAAATCAGTGAATTTCACGGCCAAAGTATCACCGAAACCCTGGACAGAACGACGAAAGATCCTCTTATCAAGAAATACCTGGAAGGTTTTTTCTATCCCGCTGATCCGATAGCGCTGCGTGCGGAGCTTAAAAGAGAAATCCAGATTAAATTAAGCTACGACACCTGGCCAAGCTGGCTTACAGTACCTCAAGAGCTGCAGTACCAGGCGAAAAGACAATGGCTGTTTGGGCAGTATGATTTGTTCATAAATAAACGTTCCAACAGCAATCGGATGCCGATAGCGCTGTACTGCAAAGCGCTTTTAAGCGAATACGGACCCGATATCAATGTGCTTGGGCAAAAAGAAATTTTGCGTTTTTACAGCGATTATCCGTACGAAAGATCACGCGAGATATGGTATCGGCTATACAGTGAGTTCGGCAAAAGTCCCGAATCAATAGAGGCCCGATGGCGGATTGCAAAACATTGGGCCGGTCAGGGCAAATTTGAACAGGCGGACAAACTTCTTGTCCAGGCCGAGAACATGTTGACGGTTGAACGGTCGAAACTGCTCGAAAAAGAACAGCCGTCGGATGAATCGTTGTTCGGCCTGTTTCGTCTTCCCGCCGACTCTGTTATGACATTACCGAAGTTAGACGAGCTGCAAAGAAAAATAGACCAGTTGCGGATGCTGATTGGGCCTGAGAATCGAACAGATGAGGAAGGGGCGATTGGACGTCTGGCAGAGTTTGTTATGCTGAATTCATACGCATCCGACTACTCTCAGCATCTCGACAGATTGCTCGAACAAATGGATGATAAAGACCGGCTTCGTGATAATATACTGTTGGCTCAGGCAAAACTCATTGCCGATGAGCAGCAACGAACTGAGAAATTAAGCCAGTTGCATAAGGAATTTGACAAAACCGATGGTGGGATGCTGGCATTGTATGAATTAGGGCTTTTGAAGATTGGTCTGTATCAGGGCCAGTCGAATTCAGAGCAGAAGAAAAAGTATTTAGCGGATGCCAGAGCAACTCTGGAGAGTTTCATCAAGTTGTATCCGTCCGGATTCTGTGCCGAACAAGTCAAAAAGAATCTGGACAGTCTGCCGGGTAATTAATGTTTGTTAGGTGCTCTTGGATGCTATTTTCGATTATTGACCATCGAATGCCGATTAACTGCTGTTTCGGGTGATTTGAGTTGACTTTTCTGTAGATTTTGTTAATATAAAGTATGGCTGGAGGCATCTTCTTTGCGCTTTTATGGCCTTTTTACTGCTATATATTGAATGAGGGCTTTTGATAGTGTCAAAGGGTGATTCTAATTTGCCCCTGCTGGTGATTTTAGTCGGTGCTTTGGAAGATGAGTTTCTCCGGCTCACAAAGAATGTACTTGAACGCCTCGGTGTTGAGTTTGTTCTTTGCGATAATGTCTATTCGGCTGTCGGTGATTTGGCGAAAATAGAAAGCCCCAATGTGCTGATTATCGGCCGATTCGGACTATTAAGCAAAGAACAGGGGCGATTTTTCCATATAGCCTGCGTGAAGGGTTATAGATGCTGTTGTATTGTCGATAGAGACCTGGTTAGCAAACGAAAGCTAATCCTTGATGCAATTGAATCAGGGGCTTACTTGATAACTAGGCCCGCTGAAATTGAAGAGGTGCTGATGAAATTGCTGGCTGGCGGTAAGTCTTGTTTCTCAGGAGAAAAAGAAAATCATAGAGCATCCGGCTTTCTTAAAGATGAATTTCTTACTACTAAAGCCGAATTAGATGCTTTACTTGAGGTTCAGTCAGATGAAAAGCTATAATTCATCTTCCAACCGAAACGCTCAGAAAATTCTGCTTGTCGGTGATGTTGGCAAAGCCTTCCTGGATGTCGGTAACATTACGGATGAGCGATACGAACTCTGTGACAATATGCTTGATGCTGTCAATGCCGCCGCAAAGAATGATTTTGCAGCAATCGGCATTGTGATGGCTGGCGCTTCGGCAAAATTAAGCTCGGCTCTGAGAGCGTTGCGGGCCGGCAGCGATGCGAAAATTATTCTTCTGGCGCAAATGTATGAAGAGCCGATAGCAATTCAGCTTCTCGCCTCAACCGGCAATGGAACGAATACAGAAGACGATTATTTGATTTGCCCTGTCCGGACGGACAGTTTTAACAAATCCATTATCAGCGAAGAAGCCCGTAGTACAAACCTGGCTGGTCTGTCTATCCCTCTTGATGCGGCAATAGAAATGAAAATTAAACACCTCGAAAGATTGGCTACCGAGGATGATTTGACCGGTTTGAAAAACAGGAGATATATCTGGGAATTTTCCCGACAGATTATCGAACGCGCCGTCAAAGAAAACAAGAGGGTAACGCTGCTGGTTTTTGATATCGACAACTTCAAGCGTTACAATGACCTTTACGGCCACTCTGTCGGTGACGAGGTCTTAAAGCAGGCCGCTGTTTTAATGCAGCGTTGTTGTCGCAGCCATGATGTTGTCGGTCGCATCGGCGGTGATGAGTTCGCAGTTGTTTTCTGGGATGATCCGCAATCCAAACCGGCTGGTGCTCCTGACGAGAGACGCTCCGCAAGGGCCGACCATCCTACTGAAGCTATTTTTATAGCAAAGCGGTTCGTAAGAGAATTGGAAAATTCCGAATTGACCCCGCTTGCAGGATTAGGCCCGGAGGGCAAGGGAGTCCTAACGATAAGCGGCGGCCTGGCAAGTTTTCCACGCGATGGTTCGACCATACAGGAGCTTTTTCAGCAGGCAGACACCGCGCTGCTGGAGGCAAAACGAAGCGGCAAAAACAGAATCCATCTCGTCGGCAAACCCCAAAGCGACATCGCTGATATCGATTAAAACTTGTCCGTATCCCAATATTCAAGGATGGGCTTTAGCCCATGCTGTAACTTATCATTTCTGCGAAAACAGGATTCTCCCTTTCCTATCTACTACCCGTTCTTTTGCGCAATAAAACAGCCCAGTCCTTATCCCTCTCTTTTGGAGGCTGGCCGATGGATTGCTTTCCAGGTCCGGTGATTTGCTTGACGCTTCCGCGCAGGAGTTCACCGCCGGCTCGGGGGTTGTACCATTGGACGGAGTATATTCCGGGAGCCGCATTGAGTTCTGCACTCCCGCCTTCAAGCAGATAGATCGCATATACCTGGCCTGGCTTGGCCAGGCAGTAGGCCTTCTCAGCCGATACCAGGGCGTCGTCCGGAGCCATCTCCCAGAAGGGCAGATATTTGTGGAAGAATTCGAGCGCATAACGTGTCTGGTCCCACATGATGTCGCGCGAACGCCAGTCTTCGCAATTGATGTCCATGTGAGGAAACTGATGGCCGAAGTACCATTCCACCCCCGACCCGCCGCCCATCAGATTTCCCCAAAGCGCCAGTTTGCGCGGCCCGTTGTGGGACGGATCGTTGGCATCGGGCACGACCCCGTGGCTCGCTGGCGCCTGCTCGTCGCCGAAAATAGCCCACTTGCGTCCTGCCTCGGCTGAGAGCCGCCGAAGATCGACGGCGTCGCGGTGGTAGCGGTCCAGCCCGCTCTGGATCGACGAAGCGTCAAAGCCCGAATCGCCCAGAATCCCCTTGTAGAACCCGGGCGATTTATTATTGTGCGTATGCACCGTGATCGGATGGTCGTAGGGATCCAGAGCTCGAATGTACGCGGCGATCTCCTTGCGGTCCTTGTCGGGCGTGTTATTTTCCTCGCCCAGGTTCCACATTACGGCCAGGTGATGACTGAACCGTGAGACCAGTTCGCGATAGTAAAGCTTGCGTATCGGATTCAATCCCGCGGACCCGCCCAGTTTCCGATCGTTTTCGGTCTCCTGAGTCACGACATGAAGCATGATCCCCAAACGGTCCATATGGGTGAATACGATCTCCCATTGGTCGAGTTTGCTGCAGTCGAACCGGTCGCGAACTTTCGAGGTCGTCCACATCCACGTGTCCCGGCCGTCTCCGCCGTCGATGTTGTAGGTCAGGAAATAGACACTGTTCATCCCCTTCGAGGCCAGGTAGTTTAGGGCTCCGATGATGGCCTTGCCCTTGCCGCCCTTCCACGTGGGGTCCCCCGCCCTCCAGTCCCGCAAGTGCGCTTTGTACTTATGAAGAAAGGTTCCCACGTCTTTGTAACTGCCTGAGTCGGCGCTCGCATCGTAGGTGTCGTCGAAGTCGGCGTAGGCCAAAAAGTTTTCGGGGCTGTCAGCGCCGCCCTTGAGGTAATACTCGCCGTTACCGGCGTGTTTCAGATAGTGCTCGCCGACGTACTGGAGCAGCCCTTTAGCGCGGAAGTCTCGCCCCTTCTTGTCGGTCTTCGACACACGGAACGCCCCCGTTGCGCCGTCAAACGCCGTAGGGGTGCCGGCTTCCGGTTCTGGACTTATGGCGATATTGTCGCCCGTCCGAAACGACGCCTTGAAGCGCCATTCGCCTTCGCAGTCGGGCGTGAAATTGACGCGCCATTTATTGCCGGCCTTGGCCGAGGTCTCGGCGGCGTTTCCATCTGCGGCGTAGAAGCCGGGGACCACATAGGTTTTCTCCCCGTTGCTGAACGTGACATTGAGCCGGTAGTGCAGAAACGGATTGACCTTGGCGCTTTCGCTTGAAGATGGCCCGTCGAACGTTATCCGAACGACATGCCATTCCATAAGATCGCCTTCTACGACACCGGTACCCCTAACGGGCGCCGTCAAAAATATAACTACAGTTAGAAATGAAAAAATTCGTAGATGCATGACCTGGCCTCCTATTAGTCCGGGATTTCCAATTTACATGTTGAAAAAAGATAATTTCTCCATACGACATCAATGAACTTATCGAAATTACCTCGAAAAATCAAGCAAATTTTCAGTTGCCTATTTAGCTCATCATTGCGAGCGTAGCTGTTGAGCTTGTTCTCGATTTTAGCTCAATTGCTTTGGAGTTTACCCTCGGGTGTGCTTACCTGCTTTGGAGTTTATCACCGAGAACTACTAACCTTGGCTTATAACAGGGGGCCGGGGGTCGGGGGCTGCAATTTTCATTACAATAATCAATTGACTGTGGCTGTCCTTTGCGTCATTTGTTAAACGGCTTTTTCAATAGCTTTCTATCCTTATTTTCCTCCAGGCTTATTCGCATTTGTTTTTATGTCCTGTTCATTGTCTAACTGTAGGTCATAATAAATGTGCCCACTTCTAAGATGACCGAATGACTTCATTCGCCATCCCTTGTCGTCCTTTATCATATCCACCGCAAATCTATCTCCTGAAGGGAACAAGACCTCCGATGCAAAGGCAGCATCGTAAAAATATATGTTAATTAAGCGACATCTGGGTTCTAAACGCGACTTGTATTGATTGAATGTATCAAGGGCATACTTAGATACATAACTATCATTTGGATCATAGGTGCCTTCAAACAACTCTTTCATGGTTCGGTAGAAAAAAGGAATAGCTTCTTGTCTAAGCTTCTCTACTTCGCTGTTAGTCTTCTCCAACCCCATATATACAGGATCCCAGATTGTAACCGAGTAATGATAGAATGCGTAGCCGACAAAAAATGATAAGACAATTGCACCCGGTAGGCGCAACCGAGAATATAACTTATTCATTTTATCTTCTCCAATCTCATATTTATCTCACAAGTCTGATCTCTGCAGTATGTTCAGGTCGCTCATGCTCAGGCAGCAGTGGGAAGGAATCCACATATTGCCGTGCCAGGCCGGGTGTGTCGAATAAGCCCCACTTATTCAGACGTGAATAGTAGTTCTTAGCCCGTGTTCCGTCGGGATCGTCACAATCAGCGTTCCAAACATAACGGAAGAACAAAACACCAGCTATGAGTGATGAAAAATCTCCATCGAAATCAATAGGCTCGTAGCCCATGATTTCTGTTCCTGGCGGTGGTGGATCCTTTTTATCCATGCGTCTGGC
>CAZIAN010000223.1:0-7699 GCA_964537355.1 uncultured Pirellulales bacterium
TCGCCGACGGCAAGTGTCTGGTCAACCTCAACGAGAATATGCTTTACAAAACCATCGGAGGGCGATTCCATCTCGAGGGTGGCCTTGTCGGTTTCTATCTCAAAAATCACATCACCTTTTTTCACCTCGTCGCCGACCTTAATCAAACAATTAACAATGGTTCCTTCTTCCATTGTCTGACCAAGCTGGGGTAATCTTACTTCTGTTGCCATTATTTCTAATCCTTCCGTTATTATTTGTTATACAATTGCCTTTACAGCTTCGACGATTTTATCAACACTGGGAATACTTGCCATCTCGAGAGGTTCGCTCATCGGCGGGGGCACGTCGGCAGCCGCGAGATTAACGGGGGCCGCGTCAAGATAATCAAAACCGTGCGAGCCATCGCTGAACTCGTATTCCATAAACCGGCCGGCTATTTCTCTGCCTGCGCCGCAAGTGCAGAAACCTTCGCTGACGGTGATGAGCCGTCCTGTCTTACGAACCGATTCAGCTATGGTATCAATATCCAGCGGTTTTAGCGTTCGTACATCTATGACCTCGGCGTCGATGCCGTGTTCGGCGGCCAGAACTTTCGCGGCTTCCAAAGACCACATCGCCATTCTACTGTAGCTGACGATGGTTGCGTCGATGCCGGGCTTTTTGACATCCGCGACGCCGAGCGGTATGATGTAATCTTCATTAGGAACGGCACCGAGTTGGCCGTAAGTTGCCTTATGTTCTATAAAGACAACGGGATTATCGCTTCGGATGGCGGCCTTGAGCAGGCCCTTCGCATCATAAGGAGTCGATGGCATTACGACATAAAGGCCGGGCGTATGCATGAGCCATGCTTCGAGCGATTCTGAATGGTGAGCGGCAATACATCTGCCGACACCGCCTTCGGTTCGCAATACCATTGGGACTTTTGCCTTGCCGCCGAACATATAGCGGTTATAGGCTCCGACGTGAACGAGCTGGTCCATCGCTATCGTAACAAAATCGACATACATAATCTCAGCGACCGGCCTCATTCCTCGAAGTGCCGCACCGACGGCAGCACCGGCGATGGCGGCTTCCGATATTGCAGTATCGATAACTCTTTCGGTGCCGAACTCGGCTGAGAGTCCCCGTGTTGCCTGATACGCGCCGCCGTAAAGGCCGACGTCTTCACCCATTATGAAAACATTTTCGTCACGTTTAAGCTCTTCTGCCTGGGCGGCGGCAACAGCCTGGCCAATTGTCATAACATCCATACCAAACTGAGTATTAATCTGACCTTTTGCCTGCTCAGTCGCTTCCTTTTTCGTTTTCGCCGTGGACGAAGCAAGGGCGGTCTGGAAGGCGGTGGTCGCTTCAGCGACCTTTGCACTAAGTGCCTTATCGATGTCGATAAGATCAGCGGGATAAGTTTCATCGACATATACATCTTTTGTAAGGTCCGCAGTGTCGGGCCAGGGGCTGTCTATTCCAAACTTTGTAGCTGTTTCGATAGTGGCAAAGGCCGTATCCTTTATCTTATCCAACTGCTCTTGGGTGCATAGTTTCTCAGTGAGCAGCTTATTGCTTAGAACAGTAATGGGGTCACGGTCGTGCCAGGCTTTTTCTTCGGCCTTGGTTCGATATGCACGCGGGTCGCTTCGGCTGTGTCCGTACCAGCGATAGGTCTTTGTCTCGATAATTGTCATCTGGTTATCTTCTCGTGCTTTTTCCACGGCTTTGCGAACAGCGAGAAAGACAGCAAGGGCATCCTGACCATCGACAATCATGGCGGGTACGTCATAAGCAGCGGCCCTTTGCGCTATATCTTCGATATTGCTGGCCTTGGTGGCGCCGTCGATTTCACTGCCAGAGAAAGGTACGCTCATTCCGTAAAGGTTGTTTTCGATTATCGCAACGAGCGGTACGGCCAGTGTTGAGGCCATATTCATTGCTTCGTGAAAACTTCCGGTGTTGGTTGAGCCGTCTCCGAAGAACGAAAGCACAACTTTTCCGGTCTTTTTATACTTCTCCGCCATAGCAGCACCTACGGCCGGGGCCTGGTTGCCGCCGACGATGCCGGTCGAACCGAGGTTATTGCATTTATCGACATCTGCAATGTGCATCGAGCCTCCTCTGCCCTTGCAGTAGCCGGTTTCTTTACCCATCAATTCGGCCATCATCCGGTTCCAGTGAGTCTGGCGATCTTCTTCGGTGTCGGCATATTTATTACCGATTGCACCACAGTGGCCGTGACCACGGTGGGTTGAGCCTATTACATCCCCGCGCTCGATGGCAGCGGTTGCACCTACGGCGACGGCCTCCTCGCCAGCGTAAAGGTGTGAGGCACCTTTGATGATATTCTGGCCCAAAAGATCGAAAACCTTCTCTTCGAAAAAGCGAATCTCATAAATGGTCCTGAGCCAGTCGGTCGCATTCTCAAGACTGATAGAACCATCTTCAATAAGGTCTTTAACCTTTGGTTTCGGATTTTTTCGAGTATCCTCAATACGAAAATCCATATTGTAAATCTCCTCATAACTACTTTTACATGGTAAAAACGCCGAATCTAACCTGCTAAAAGCATTCAAAACTGGTAGTATAGCACAACCTGCCGGTGAAAATCAACCGGATGGTTAGCATTTTGCCGTTTTTTTACAAATTGGGGGATTTTGACAATATATCATCTGCTTTTTTCCCACTTGGAAGGATGAGAATAAGGATTGGCAGAAGGGGCTGGAACAGACAGGTAGATTCTGGTATTATCAAGATTAAAGAATACCCCCGCTGCTTAGGATTTATGGCAAAGCGGTGGAAGCAGGTTGTATGAGAATATCGAGAGAAGGGGTGTGAAGGTTTTTCCCATGAACAACATTAAAAGCGTTATCGAGTTGTTTTTGGGTATTCTGTTGATTAGCTGGATAACAAACTGTGAAGCTCGAAGTCAAGTTACAGAAGTAAAGAGGGTGATGCAACTGCCCAAAGTTAATTTTTTCCTGTTTGGAATGGGTAATCGTGATAAATTCCTCTACCGTAACGGTACACTTTTCAATGCGCTTACCGGGGAAGCTGTCCGCCAATGGGAGGTGGTTAAGGCGACAATACATCCCAGTGAATATACTGTGCGATTAAATACTTCGGACGGCAAAGAGATTATCATAACAGAAGATGAGAAAGCTGTCCGGATTCAGGAAGGAGCAAAAAGGTTTTCTTTGACCGAAGGAAATATCAATTTACCAAAATTCGATGGACATCCGCAGGCAGGAATTCTGCGCATCCTACTGCACGAGATTCTTATCAATATAGTCGATACCAAGCCCGTTCCCAACTTTCTGGTTTACTCAAAGCCGTGGTATCGAGACGCAGCCATGGTGGCAATGTGTTTGCAAAAGACTGACAACCTGCATCTTATCAAGCCCTGGATTCTCAAGCTGGAGGAACCTTTTGATCGCAATAATGCCGGCAATAAAGAACCCGACAATCTGGGACAGGTCCTTTACCTGATTTCTCTGGCGTCCGACTCCTCACACCCGCTGGTCGAGAAGGTGCTTCATACGATTCCGGAGTTCCAGAAAGGTAAGCACCTGGACGGGGCAACTGATTTTTCCACACATCCTGTTTACCAGACAAAATGGCTGAAGTTCGGTCTTCGGGCGTTGGGACTGGAAGACCCTTATGAAATTCCGGTGGTATTCGATTCATATTCGGCACTGTTCTGGATGGATTTCAAGATGGAGCACGTGCAAGGGCAGCCCTTTTCAGAAAAAGGCATTGCCAATTATCCTTATCTTGGCTGGGCCGAGGCACATTTTCATAGCGGGCCACCCCCTATGTCCCTCGAAGAACAGTATCCACTGACGTGGGAAACCCACGCCAGCCAGGCGAAATACGACGGTATGAAACTTATTTCCAAAGGATACACCGACCGAAAAATCTGCGCCCCTCATTCCTGGCACGCAGCGGAGATGTTTCTTTATTTACTCGATGATGCTTTGTTAACTGACTCTGACAATCCAGATAAATAACAGATTAAAAATATGAAGGATTTAGCTTATGAAAGTCACTAAAAATATTATATTGTGTTTGAGTATTTTATTTGTTGGCGGGATTTGCTATGGTGACGACTGGCCGCAGTTTCGCGGGCCTAATCGGGATGGAAAATCTACTGAGACCGGGCTTATGAAAAAATGGCCTGAAGGTGGGCCGAAACAACTGTGGTCGGTGGAGGGTTTGGGCATAGGTTTTTCTTCTGTGGCTATAGCGGGTGGATTCGTATATACGACCGGCATGATTGACGGGGAAGGCTTTCTCTTCGCATACGATATTGAGGGGAATCTGAAATGGAAAGAATCTTACGGGCCGGAATGGACACGGTCATACAAGGGTACACGGACTACGCCTACGATTGACGGAGAGCGCGTATATGTTTTCAGCGGAACCGGGAACATGGTCTGCTTTAAGAGCCGGACGGGCGAAAAGGTCTGGCAGGTCGATACTCTGAAGAAGTTCGAAGGAAAAAACATTCAATGGGGGATGAGCGGTTCGCCGTTAATCGATGGGCGGAAGGTCTATTGTACACCGGGCGGCAAAAAAGGCACAATGGTCGCTTTGGATAAAATGACGGGGCGGACTATCTGGGCCACCACCGGCCTGGATGAGCTATCTGTTTATAGTTCGCCTATTCTCATCGAAAGAGGCGGCAATCGCCTGCTTATAAATATGATTCAAAAATCTGTCATTTGTGTAAACGCAAACAACGGCAAACTGATCTGGCGGGAACCTTATGTGACACCTTCCGATACCGGCGGTGTTACGCCGGTCTATAAAGACGGATGTGTGTATGTCACCAGCGCGGTCGAGCGAGAGTTTACGAGAGGCGGTGTAATGTTCGAGCTTTCGGCCGACGGGACATCGGTCAAAGAGAAATGGAATGACCAGACTCTTGACTGCGGCCACGGCAGTGTCGTGCTGGTGGACAGGTATCTGTACGGCTCGACCTTCGACGGTATTCCAAAGGGCGACTGGGTCTGTCTTGACTGGGACAGTGGGCAAGTTATGTACAAAGCCACATGGAACGGCAATAAGGGCTCGATTATATATGCCGACGGTATGCTGTACTGTTATGATGAAAATACCGGTGATGTGGCACTGGTGAAGCCATCGCCAAAGGGCTTCGATGTAGTCAGCTCATTCGTTGTTACCGAAGGTGACGGCCAACATTGGGCACATCCGGCAATATCCGACGGCCGGCTCTATATCCGTCACGGTAATACCATGATGGCTTACGATATAAAAGGCGAATAGCTCTTGCGTATAGCAAGTATCACACTGCCATCTGCGAGTTCGCACACAATTTTACGATGCTAATCGTCGTCACTTTTGTGATGCTTCTTTTCACTTTTTACCTGGCTCAATGCGGCCATTCCGCCAATGGCTCCCAAGTTCATCGTTTCCAACGCGGAGCTGGGGACAATGATCATTGATCCTTTTTCTTTCAAGCCCTCGAACAACATATTCATACCGCGAAGGTGCATTGCCCCCGGATTCGATTCGTATTGCTTGGCGGCTTGTACGAATTTTTCGGCTATTTCCGTTTCCGCAGTTCCAAGGATGACGCGTGCGTGACGCTCCCGTTCGGCCTGGGCCTCTTTGGACATGGCATCTTCGAGGTCTTTGGGCAAAATGATATCACGGATTTCGACCGACTGGACTGTTATACCCCAAGGATTTGTTTTTTCATCGAGGATTTCCTGAAGTCTCCTGCCGAGTTTTTCACGGTGGGTGAGCAGCTCTGAGAGCTGGTGGGTTCCGATGATGTCGCGCAGGGCTGTCTGGGCGGAAAGTATGATGGCGAGGTAGAAGTTCTCAACTTCAAGGATGGCTTTCTTGGCATCCCAGACCATCCAGAAGCAGATGGCATCGACGTTGACGGGAACCGTGTCCTTGGTGAGGGTGGACTCGGAGCTAAAGTCGGTCGAGCGTATCCGCATATCGACGGATCGAACAACGGTTTCGATAATCGGGATGATAAAGAATGGGCCTGGTCCTTTAAGGGACCGGAATTTGCCAAGCCTCAGGACTACGGCCCTTTCCCACTGGTTGGCAATCTTGATGCCAAAGAAGCAAATATTCGCAACGAGGGCGGTGCCAATAATGATGTATATATTCCATTGCTGCCAGGTGCCTTCGATAAGCCTGTTGAGGCCGGCGCCGGCGAGTACGACGACAGCAGTGGCCAGAGCGGCGACCCAGTTCAGGGATGCTGCCTCGGCTTCCAATTGGGTTGTTGCCTTGTACTCTCGGGTGAGGCCTGATTGGGCGACTTTGTTTTCTCTTTTTTCAGCCATTTTCGAGTCTCCTTTGCATATGAGTGACAATTTCTCTCACTGAAAAGCCATATTGGTTGCCACGGGCGACGAGTTCGTCACAAATTTGCCGCAGCATACGTTTTTTCTCGGCCTCTCCAATCTCAACCTGACGGTGACTCACAAAGGTACCGGTACCTTGTTGTGTATCCAGTATTCCCAGGATTTCCAGCTCCGAATAGGCCTTGCGAACGGTGTTTGGATTTACCTGCAGGTGTACAGCTAATTCCCGCAGCGTTGGTAATTGTTCACCAGGCATGAGCCGGTCCGAAGCAATACCATAACGAATCTGGTCAACGATCTGGCGATGGAAAGGCACGCCACTTTTCAAATCCAACTTGAACTCAACCATATATTCCCACTCGACAATATAATGTACTATTAATCTATTTCTATAGTGTATTAGTATTATAGCACATTAGGTCAACTTGTCAATAAGAAAATCTGAAATTTTTTATTTTTTTTTCAGACTGTGAATACGACAAGAAACAGCCAGTCACCATCGAAAAACCGGCTTTTTCAGTATAGAAAAAAGACTTTTTGGTTAATAAAGCTGGTAGTAATTAAAGCATGACAGTAGAAATACAGCTTTCTCATCTATCTAAAAAACCCAATCCGTATGATTTAAACGACGCAGAACTCACCGAGACCTAAGTAAGCAGACCTTATTTATTCCCACTGGCTAATTTCTTGCGGAAGGCCTCGGATTCCCAGTTATTGATAAAATCCTCCTGGCGCTTGTTCAAAGTGAGAATCCCGCCCATTCTATAGGCATTAGTGCGAATGAAAATCGAGTAGAGGACAATATCCCTTACGGTCGGAGCAATCTTTTCTGTCCCAGCGACAAAGAGGCCAACGCCCTTAACAAGAAACGCCACATAAGGTTTTTTGCCATTTTTTATCTGTTGTTTAAGCCGGCCTGCAATACTTTTCGATTTGTTTTGGAGGACAGCCTTTGAAAATGACTTTTTGCTTGTTGGCAACTCTATCCACATCGCAGGGCCATTGGCATAAACCAGCTCATCAGGTGTTAAAGAACCGGAGAGCATTTTCTTTGCATCTTTTTGAATTAAGAAATCGGCGATAGCATCGTTGTAATAATACCATATCGTTGTGCGCTTACAGGCAGCCTGGAAATATGCCCGTTCAATGCAGAGCTTAAGGGCGCTGATTTTTCCCTGTTCAACAGCTTTTGCACTTCCGGGCCTCGGTTGTTTTAGCCTGCTGTTGCAGCGTTTCATCACGCTGCGCACAAGCCGCAAAGCACCGGAGGCGGTTTTTGATGTAATGAAGAGTCCGTGTTTTTCCAGGAAAAGAATTGACGGCTTTTTGCCCAATTTGCCTTGATAGCTATTCACCAGCCGGGCTATTTTTTT
>CAZIAN010000224.1:0-7698 GCA_964537355.1 uncultured Pirellulales bacterium
AATTTTTACACTAAAAACGTGGCCAATTCAAGGAATTCCGGAACTCAGATATGAACAAATAACAACTCAAAGCACTAAAAGAACTGTAATAAACTAACTTGTAACTCTACGCTGAACTGATTATAATGCCTAAACGCCTATGGTTTTATCGATTTCGGGAAGAGTTAGAATAATTTACGACTCAATATATCCGATAAATAATATCTAATAAACAATGAAAAAAGCAAAATCCGATATTGAGCAAAAGATTTTGGCTGTCCTTCAACACGGTTTGCCGGAAAGCCAAAGTCCGTTTAAGGACATGGCCGAAAAGATAGGGATAGAAACAGAACAATTGCTGGCGATACTGAAGGACTGGAAAAAGCAGGGCAAGATTCGTCGCATCGGGGCCATAGTGAATCATTTCAAAGTAGGCCTGGGCAGTGGAGCAATGGTAGTATGGCAGGTGGAGCCCACCCGAACCGAGGAAGTAGGCAAGGTACTGGCCGGATTTGAAGAGGTTAGTCACGCTTATGAACGCCGTACTTATGAAAACTGGCCATATAGTCTTTATACAATGGTCCACGGGAAAACTAAAGAAGATGTTCAGCAAATAGTCCAGCGAATGAGCCAGATGTGCGGAGTTTCAAATTACCGACTACTGGTTACCGAAAAGGAACTTAAAAAGGTACCGCCGACCTATATTACACAAATTGATGCGAAAAGCACTGAATAATAAGGGAAACAATGTTAAGTCTGCCAATACCTGAGTTAATCATATTTTCATTTGTATTAGCATTATATCTGGCGGCGTCAATCGTTGGTATTCTTCAACTTCGAGACGGTGGTGAGAAATACAAACGCTCCCTTTTGCCTATGGTTTGCCTGGCGATAACTCTGGAAGCTGTATTGCTAATATTCAGGGCTGTTGCGATAAAAGCGGTGCCGCTGACAGAAATTTTTGAGTCGATGATTGTTCTTACCATTGTATTTGGTCTCATATACTTGTTCGTTAGCATTGCAATCCAGCAGGTATGGTTCAGCTCGGTGATGGTGTGGGTAATCCTGGGCCTGATAATTCTGGCTGCGATTGTTGCCAAGCCGGCCTCGGAGGCTCACATTGCAGCTTCTACACCTTGGGCGATTGTTCACGGCCTTTCAATGATTCTCAGTGGGGCAGCAGCAATGCTGGCAACTGCAAGTGCTACACTTTACCTTTTTGGAAGAAAAAAACTAAAGCAAAAGAAGGTACTGCAAGTCCTGGGAAAGGTGCCCAATCTCGAAAAGCTCGAGCGAATGAATATTTTCGGTTTAAAAGCGTGTTTCTTACTGATGACATTCGGTTTTGCGAGCGGGATTGGCCTGGCAGCCACCTCGTCCTCGCTCAATATGACGGCTTCTGACTGGCTCACAGATCCCAAAATCGTCCTTATCGCATTAGTATGGCTGCTTCTTGGATTAATTATGGTGCTTTGGCACACAGTTAAATTACGGGAAAAGATTATAGCCTACGTTACGCTGATCACATTTGCCCTGATTCTATTTGCAGTGGTGGGAACCTCGGTATTTTGCGGTTCAAGCCACGACTTTGGTGGCAGCGACGTTGAAGCTATAGAACAAAATAAATAAGAACAGAATATGAAAATAGTAGTTTTAGGTCTTAACCATAAGAGTGCTCCGATAGAAATTCGTGAGAAACTGGCATTTGATGCGACACAGACTCTCAAGGCACTTAAAGAACTTAAAAACAGATTTCACGAAGCGGAATTTGTATTGCTATCGACTTGCAACCGTGTCGAGTTGTATTGTGCCAGCAAAATATCGGAAGAGGTTACCGCAGAGAGCCTGGCTGAGTTTTTATCGGATTTCCACAACATTCCAATAGAGAAATTTCAAGAATCACTTTACGCATATGAAAACGAAGATTCCGTAAGACATTTATTAACGGTCGCTTCAAGCTTAGACAGCATGGTTGTGGGCGAAGCACAAATAATAGCGCAGGTGAAGGAAAGTTATCAGCTTGCTTGTACCGCAAAGAGCACGGGAAAAATTCTCAACCGCCTGTTTCACAGCGCCTTTGCCACCAGTAAAAAGATATACACAACCACCTCAATATCAACCGGGAGAGTCAGTGTTGCCGGTGTGGCGGTCGAATTGGCTATGCAACTATTTGCTGACATTCCGTCGGCAAAAGTTATAGTGATTGGGGCCGGCGAGATGGGGGAGCTGCTTATACAGCATCTTATTCATGTCGGATGTAAAAACATAACAGTTGTTAACAGATCATATGAACGTGGTAAGAATATAGCCGAGCAATACGGTATAGGAGTCGATAAGTGGGAGGAAATTGAAAACCAGTTGATTGGGGCCAATATCGCTATAGCCTCGGCGGCAGTGCAGGATTATTTGTTCAGGAAAGATTCTTTCAAGAAAATAATGAACAAGCGATGGGGAAGAACGCTGCTGATTATCGATATCGCAGTGCCGCGAAACTTCGAACCATCAATAAACAAAATGGATGATGTTTACCTTTATAGCGTGGACGACCTTTCCGAGGTAGTGGAACGAAATCGCAAAGCTCGTGAGAAGGACATTACCGCAGGTATGGAAATAGTCTATAAAAATGTTACCGACTTTATGGATTGGCTCGGATCCAAAGATATAGGACCTTTAATAGGTCAGATGAAGGAACAATTTGCCCGAATTAGTCAAAACGAGCTTGAACAGTTCTTCGTCGGAACAAGGCAGGAGGCTTCATGCAAAGAGATCCTGGAGATAATGGTAAACCGTGTTGTCAACAAACTGCTTCATTGCGTAATTAAGAACGTCAACGCAATAGCTAAAGAAAATGGTGCTAATGAGGCAGCACGGTATGTTGGCAGTATCGTACAGCATGCCGAACAGATATCATCGGAACTCAATAAGAAGGAGGATGACCAGTCGTGAACAAAGCTCTAAGGCCAAATCAGATTCTGAGACTCTTGTTTTGGGAAACTACGATAAAATGCAATTTGACCTGCGCACATTGTCGGCGTCTGGAAACCGATGAAGCAGCTTTTAAGGATTTATCAACTGCTCAGGCGAAGAACCTTATAGAACAGTTGGCAGAATTAGGCAGTAGCCAGCCTATGATGCCGGTTTTGGTATTTTCAGGGGGCGAGCCGCTCTGTCGTGATGACTTATTCGAGCTGGTCGGCCAGGCGCGTGAAGCCGGGATTACACCGGCGCTTGCGACTAATGGAACGTTGATAGATGCAGCAGTGGCCGAACAAATACGAGACAGCGGAATCGTGAGGATAGCAGTTAGTCTGGATGGCGCGACTGCCGAGGTGCACAATAAGCTGCGTCAGTTGGAGGGCTCGTTCGAAAGGGCACTTGAAGGTATTAAACATCTTCGAGAGAAAGGATTGGCTGTTCAAATCAACATAACATTGACCAAGCACAATGCCGGACAATTGGAGGAAGTTTACGAACTTGCCAAATCATTAGGAGCAGTAGCTGTACATATATTCATGCTGGTTCCGGTCGGGTGCGGGCAGGTTTTGGCTGAAACGGACATGCTTTCACCAGAGCAATATGAACAAAAAATGCTTGAGGTATGCCAACTGGACAGACGCGGAGAGTTACAAATGAAAGTAACCTGCGGACCTCACTATGAACGTATAATCAGACAGCAAGGCTTGTATCAGGAACGTAAAAAGCCATCGCATATCAGCGGCCCTGTACCGGGCAAAGCCGGTCATGGGGTCCCCACACGCGGATGTCTTGCCGGGCTTGGTGTGCTTTTCGTCGGCCACCAGGGAAACGTATTTCCCTGTGGGTATTTGCCCGTAAAATGTGGTAATGTGCTCAAACAAACACTTACAGAGATATGGCGGGACAACAAAGACCTTGGGCGAATGCGTACAAGCAGCAGTCTCGAAGGCAAGTGTGGTATTTGTGGTTATAGAGAAGTATGCGGTGGCTGTCGTGGCAGAGCATACGCAGCGACGGGAAATTATATGGCTGAAGAGCCTTTTTGTGCGTATATTCCGCCAGAAGCAACACATTAATTATAGTTAGAATATGAGGTTGAGTGTAAACAATGATAAATATCAGTAAATTATATTGTGATGAGGTTACACCCGGCGATTGGCTTCGCTATGGTAAAAAAGGCTCAGGTGAGCGAGAGGGTGAAATAATCCCAAAAAAAGCATCTGAAAGACGGCCTATTGTTGTCTGGAATATAACCAGAACGTGTAATCTGAAGTGTGTTCATTGTTATAACGACAGCGGTACCGGCAAGGCCAGTAATGAGGTCACAACAAGCCAGGCAAAAGCCGTTCTTGATGACCTGGGCCAGTTCAATGTGCCGTCGGTGCTGTTCTCCGGTGGAGAACCATTGACTCGGCCCGACTTGTTTGAATTGATAGAATATGCGGGCCAGCAGGGTATGCGGGCTGTTATTTCAACTAACGGGACACTTATTACCGCTGATATAGCCAGGAAAATTAAACAAAAGGGGGTTTCTTACGTCGGCATCAGTCTTGACGGGATTGGTGAAGTAAATGACAAATTCAGGGGAGTATCCGGTGCATTTGACAAGGCGGTGCAGGGCATAAGAAACTGTCAGGATGCCGAAGTGCGAACAGGTCTCAGATTGACTCTGACGAAAAGGAATGTTCAGGATTTGGAGGCCTTATTTGACTTTTTCGAAGCAGAAAATATCGAAAGGGCCTGTTTTTACCACTTCGTTCCCAGTGGCAGAGGAAAGGCCATTGGAGATGATGATCTCACCCATGCTCAAAGCAGGGAAGCGATTGAAACCATATTAGCTAAAACGAAACAATACAAAGAAGCCGGCAGAAAAACAGATATTTTGACCGTAGACAACCATGTTGACGGTGTTTACCTGTATCTGAAATTGCTTAAGGAAGACCCTGTTCGGGCAGAAAATGTCTGGAAACTACTTCTCTGGAACGGAGGGGGAATGTACAGCAGCGGAGTTGGAATCGGCTGCATTGATTTTAACGGCAAAGTACATGCAAATCAATTTTGGGGGCATTACGACCTGGGAGATATTCACGAGAGGCGTTTTAGTGAGATTTGGCTCGATACAAGTGATCCATTATTAAAGGGCTTGAGGAACCGCAGGGAATACGTTAAAGGCCGGTGCAGACTTTGCAAATTCTTTAATGTATGCGGTGGCAGTCTCCGTGTGCGGGCGGATTTGTATTTCGATAATCCCTGGGCGCCAGATCCTGGATGCTATTTGACAGATGAAGAAATCGGCTTAGATGCTAATAAATATGAAGAATTAAAGCGTACTGGAGAGCTTTTTAAGCTTCCTGACTAACCAAAACGATGTTCGTTTTTGAAAATCTTATTTATAACACAATCAGCAATAAAGATAGTTTCCTTCAGTGATATCACCGTTTTTCGGCATAGATTCCCGGCCATGGGAAGCTTCGGACTCTATTAAACCGCACCAAGCTAATATTTTCTCAAAAATGGGATTTTTTTCTTGTGCTTTCTTTGCATAGGTGATAAAATGTGTTTAGTAATCAATATGATTAGATCCCATAAGTAATTAATGTTGAAAAGGTACAAGTCGGATAACTACAGCCTGGGGTGGATCAAAATTGAGCAGAAAGGCACAAGGAATGGAGCATGACTTCAGAGGTTTGGATGAGGGATAGGGTAATAGATAAACCGAATAGATGCTCGCGGGAAGTTCTTGCCGAACAGATTCTTTGGCTAATACGGCTCAGGTGGATTGCCGCCGGCGGGATAGTGGCTGCTGTTCTGGTGGGCAGTTATGTCTTTCCTTACCCTTTATTGCCAAGCCCTATTCCAATCTACATCTGTGCAGGGATACTTTTGCTGTGTAATTATCTCTATTTTTGTGTAGCGACCAAGAAAAAACCTTATGCTGTACCAAAAGATATTGTGCTGGCTATGGTTCAGGTGGAGGCTGATTTAGTCATTCTCACGGCAGTGCTTCTTTTTTCAGGAGGAATCGCTAATCCGTTTTTCCTGTTTTATATTTTTCATGTCATCATAGCTACGATAATACTTCCAAGAAACCTTTCATTTACTGTTGGTTTAACGGCCGTGCTGCTGTTCGGGCTATTAGCTATCAACGAATTACATGAGGGTGCATGGCTTGGGTATTATCCCCTGCAAATCAAAAATGCTATAGAAGGGCTTTGGACAAATCCGGTATATGTTCTTGCCGCCTTTGTGGCATTTGTTTGCACAGTATTTCTGACCCAATATTTAACAAGAATTATCATCGCCCGGATGACTGTGAAAGAGAGAGAAGCAGCACGAAACAATGATCTTCTTCGTGCGATTATTGGAGCAATGACCGAGGGGCTGATATTCATCACCCCTGACGGCAAGATAGCGATGTGCAATCCTGCTGCAAAGTTGTGGAAAAATGAACACACATCTAAAAACGCTCACATAGACAAGACCGGAGATTCACCAGAGGATTTTCCACTGATCCTGGCAGAGCATATAAGAGGTCTTTCAAGCGACAACAACATAACAACAAACAAAAGTGTCGACAAGGCAATGAAGTTCAAAACGGACAGTTTGGAACAGCGATATATTGAAGCGCAGAGTTCTCCAGTTATCGGCATTGATGAACAAAAGCTGGGACATGTCATTGTGGGCCAGGATTTGACCGTTCATAAAAAGCTGGAAGAAGATTTATTAGACCGTACTGAGGAAGTGACCGCAATTAACGAGATGTTAAAGATGTCACGAGTTGAAATGGCCCAGCGTGAAAAAATGGTCGCAATAGGACAGATGGCTACCGGTATTGCTCATGAGATAGGTAATCCTCTGGCAAGTCTTTCTTCGGTGGCACAGTATCTTGGCAGAAAACTTAATACGCATGAAGAAAAAGAGCACCTTCTGGTTATCAGCCATCAAGTCAGCCGGATATCCAATATCCTGAAGCGCATGCTGAGCTTGTCCAGGCCGGTGACATCTGTGTATAAATGGGTCGACATCAATGATCTGATAGATAATACGCTGTCACTTGTTAAGTTCGATAAACGTATGCAGTTGATTACTATCAAGAATATCGGCGCCAACGACCTGCCAATGGTGTGGCTGAATCCCCAGCTTCTTGAGCAGGTACTCCTCAACATCTTTATAAATGCTCTGGATGCAATGAATGCCATGCCTGACAAAAAGGAACACACTCTTGAGATAACAAGGCAATCCAAGGACGGAAAAGTTGAGATTCATGTCAGTGATACCGGCATTGGAATGAGCCCGGAAGTATGTAAGCGTGCTTTTGAGTCGTTCTTTACAACGAAGGAAATCGGCAAGGGAACAGGCCTTGGGCTTTTCATAAGCTACAACCTTGTGACCGAAGTTGACGGAACTCTTTCCATGGAATCCGAACAAGGTAAAGGGACTACAGTAACAATCCGAATACCGATAAGACCCAAAAAAGACTTATTCAGCGACAATAATGACGAGGAAGATTTTACTAATAAAGTGGAATCTATCAAGGAAAATAACGTTTAGTTTTGATGTTTTCCGCCAAACAGTAAGTAAAAAATGTAATGAGAGACAAAGAAAATGACAATGAATGAAATACTATTAGCAGATGACGAAGTAACATTCAGAGAAACCTTCGCAAAGGTTCTTCGGGAAGAAGGAATGAAAGTTACAGCAGTGGACAACGGAACGGATGCAATAAAAGCAATTATGCTGAAG
>CAZIAN010000225.1:0-6297 GCA_964537355.1 uncultured Pirellulales bacterium
GCTGATGCGTGGGCCAGAAAAGAAGTTAACGTTAAAGTGCAAAAGAGCATAAAGGCATAATGGCACAGGAGCACAAAACTGTTTGCTAAATATGGAGATTATTGAATGTCTGAAAAGAAAGATTTTTTTAATAAGTATTTTCGTTTGATTGTGTTTGCTGCTGTTATTGTGATGATTCTTTATTTTATCATTCGCAATGTCAGTGCATTCGGCAATGTGTTACTTGTCATGCTCGGATTCGGTGCAGTAATTATGATTCATGAGTTCGGGCATTTCATTGTTGCCAAGTTGTCGGATATAAAGGTTGAAGCTTTTTCAATTTTTATGCCGCCTACTCTGTTCGGTATTCAGAGAAAAGAAGAAGGTATTCGCATTCGGATATTGCCTGATATATTTCCCAAAGAAGGCGATGATTCCGATGAAGGCGCGTTAAGGATTACTATCAAGGGCGAGGGCAAGGCCAGTGAAACGGAATATCGTATGGGTCTTATTCCGTTCGGTGGTTTTGTTAAGCTGTTAGGCCAGGAGGACACCAGCGCGGTGAAGAGCAGCGATGATCCCCGTTCTTTTGCGAATAAGCCGAGAAGTATTCGTGCGGCCGTATTAGCGGCGGGTGTTTGTTGTAACATTATAAGCGCGGTTATTATTTTTATGATAGTTTTTCTTATAGGGATAAATCTGACACCTGCCGTTGTTGGGGGAGTTATGCCTGATTCGCCGGCTGCGCGAGCAGGTCTCAGAGCCGGAGACGAAGTAATTTCGGTATCAGGCAAAAGCGACGATCTTGATTTTAGCAATATCGGGATAGCGGCGGCTTTGTCTGGAGAAGATGAAAAAGTCCCGATGAAAGTAAGGCACGAAGACGGTACTGAAGAGGATTTGGAGCTTGTGGCGGAGCTTGAGCCGGGCGGCCAGATGAGAGCATTCGGCATTGAGATACCGATAAGTCTGACAGTTGGAAGGCTTAGCGAAGAAGCCGCCGCCGATTTGTTTTCCAAGACGGGCTTTCTGGCCGGTGATAAAATCAAGTCTGTTGAGGGCAGGGAAGTGCAGAGCTTCTGGGAGCTGAAGGAAGTGATTCAGAACAGTCTTGTGCCGGAAGTAGCGATATCTGTTGAGCGGGTGGGGGGCTCGGGAAAAACAGAGCTGGTTGCATCGAAAATTGGGCTGGATTTGACATTTGCCAGCAGTCATAATGTTGAGTCCGAAAGCAAGCTTTACAATATTTATTCTATGGTTCCGCGTTTGCGGATAGGCATTGTTTCAGACGAACTGACTTCAGGGGCTGACGATAGTGAGTCTTCGCTGCAGTCGGGCGATGTTATTTTAGCGATTGGCGATGTCGAGAATCCCACTTATTGTGAGATGCGCAGTGTTACCGAGGCGTCCAAAGACAAAGAACTGCCAATCCAGGTTCTGCGCAGCAGTGCCGGCGGGGCCGAAAAGACTCTTACAGTTATGGTTACGCCTAAGAAACCGGCCGGTAGTGACAGAGTTCTTATTGGAATTGGCGTTGTACTTGATGCCGAGCATCCGGTTGTCGCCAAGATTATCGACGCTGAAGGCGTGCGGGATAGATTGGACATTCCGCGCGGTGCTGCGATAACAGCGGTTGACGGGGCGCCCGTTTCAAACTTTTACGATATAATCAGAGAAATCAGGCGATACAACGGGGAGCGCATCACGATTAACTGGCGTGTCGATGAGCAGATAGCAGGCAGCGTTGCCTTGAATGTCGATAAGAACGGAGAGGGTATTACGGTTAAATCTGATTTTTCCGAAATAATTCCTTTTGATGATTTGAAGAGAACTTACAAGGCCGGTGGTCCCATCGATGCGATTGTGATGGGTTATAGAAGGACGGTAATGTTCGTTGCCCAGACGTACGTAACATTGAGGCGTCTGATTGGCGGACTTGTCAGTCCCAAGAACCTTATGGGGCCTGTCGGCATTATCACGCTGAGCTATCGCATAGTTGCCGAGCAGCCATTGATTTACTACGTCTATTTTCTTGGTCTTATAAGCGCAGTAATCGCGGTGTTTAACTTTTTGCCTTTGCCGCCCCTTGACGGAGGTCTTGTTGTTCTTTTGTTAGTTGAGAAAATCAAGGGTTCGGCGCTCAGTGAACGTGTTCAGGGAATCATAGCTTATGTTGGCTGGGCACTTATTTTGACTCTTATTCTGTACGTAACTTTTAACGATATTGTCAGAAATTTCTTTAGCTGAGCAATGCCAAGGTAAGAAAGGATACGAAGATTTTGGAGATGTTTCCTGGAAAACTATCTTCGCAGGCCTTTCACGAAGATATATTCGGTACTCTTAAAGAAAATGACAGCCGGGTTTATGAGTTAATAACGAAAGAGTACGAAAGGCTGCAAAGCACACTTCAGCTTATCGCGGCGGAGGGTCAATGCTCAAGAGCGGTTTTGGCGGCTCTCGGTTCGGTAATTCAGAATAAGACAACGGAGGGATTTCCCGGGTCCAGATATCATGGTGGATGCGAGTTTGTTGATGAGGTGGAAAAGCTGGCGTCAGCAAGGGCCAGAGAAGCTTTCGGCGCCAAGTATGCAAATGTCCAGCCCCATTCGGGGACAGGCGCCAACCAGATTATCCTTACGGCAATATTGGGCAGAGGTGATAGGATATTAAGTCTCGGGCTGGACCAGGGGGGGCATCTATCACACGGGGCAAAAGTTTCATTCAGCGGTAAATTCTTCGATATAGAAAATTATTATGTCGATGAGGAAACCTTTCTTTTAGACTACGATGCTATCAGCAGGCAGGCGCACGAAGTCAAGCCGAGGCTGATTATATGCGGAGCGTCCGCGTATTCGAGGACGATAGACTTTAAGAAATTCAGAGAGATAGCGGACAGTGTTGGTGCGTATCTTTTGGCGGACATTTCACATATAGCCGGATTGGTGATGGCCGGCGCCCATCCGTCTTGTGTGGATAATGCTCACTTTACAACGACGAGCACATACAAGCCGGGCGGGCCCAGAGGCGGCCTGATAGTGATGGGCAAAGACTACGAGAGTAAAATTAAGGTCGGAGGCAGGGACATAGCGTTGTGGGAGCATATTGAAAAGACTACGTTTCCTGGGATGCAGGGGACACCCTATTTAAATAATGTTGCGGCCAAAGCGGTTTTCTTCAAAGAGACGCTTTCCGATGAGTACAGGGCGAGACAATTCAAAATCATAGAAAATGCAAAGGCGCTTGCAAGCGGTCTGGCGGGGCTGGGATATGATGTAGTCACCGGGGGGACGGACAACCATATGGTGTTGGTGAACGTTGGTAATCTGAGAGAGGGCCTGACAGGACTGGCGGGGCAAAAATGCCTTGAGGAGTGCGGCATTATTGTCAATAAGAACAGACTGCCTTACGATAAGAAAAGTGCTGCGGTTACCAGCGGTGTGAGGTTAGGGACGCCTATTGTTACAAGAAATGGGATGGGTTTGGCGGAGATGGAGAACATATCGGCGCTTGTAAATGTGGTACTTAGAGGGGTAAAAGTGAAATCGGACAGCGAGTACGAGATAGACAAATCCCTGCGGGACGAGGTCAGAGAAAAAGTGAAACAACTGTGCGGCAGGTTTCCTATGCGTTATTGATCGGCGGATTGGATTTTTTTGCAGTTACGGTCCAGAAGATTTGATATCCTGCGCCGATAACAGCCATAACGATTAGAGCGGAGAACAATATCATCGCCATCAGCAGCGCCTGTGGTTTTTCCACACCGTATGGCGCCAGCAGCACGACCAGCATTGCCTCTCTTACTCCGAGATTAGCTATCGATACCGGGACTCTTCCTAAAATGTATATCAACGCACACAGCCAGACAAATGTTCCCACCGGCGCGTTTACGTTTGCGGCCCGGGCGGAAAGTATATATATGATGACCCCTCCGATGAGGGTATCGAAAATTGAAATTGCTGTAATTATGAGATGAAATCCGGCTCCGGCGGTCTGGAAGGTCGCGATTTGGTCGAGTATCTCCAGGCCTTTCTGTCGTATTTTTGCAGGCAAGGGTTTGAGCAAAACTGCGATAGCTTTTATGATTTTGCCGCCGGTCCGGCTGTTCAAGAGCAGTAAAGAAACAGCTATTGTTGCGAGAAGTAATATTCCGCAGACAACAGGAACAAGCCGCTGATTTGTTGTGTTGGATATTGACAGTGACGCGGGGTTTGTGAACATTAAGGCGGCAAGTCCGAATACTGTCATTATGGTCATTATTAACCACTGGTTGTATATCATACTGCAGAGAACGTTGCTTGATTTTCCCGTACCTTTTTTGAGGATATACCATTTTACACCCGTGCTGAGAATTCCGGGTAAAATCATGCTGTAAAGGCAGGTGGCCGCGGTTGCTCCGAATATCGTGTTTGTGGAGATGAGACAGCTTTGTTTTTTCAGGATGAGACGCATCTTCATCGAGCGAATCCAGAAAAGTATTACGGTAAAAATCCAGACGGTTATCAGGAACTGCCACCTTGCCGATTTGACAGTTTGCCGAAACTGCTCGAAGTCAACCTGGCTGAAGACCCATATCAGCAAGCCGGCAGTGATGAGAATTCTTATGAGGAGTTTGATTAGTTGTTTGACGGTGGCAGTCATATTGAAGAGATTCAAAAATTAAAGATTAAAAATCAAAATTATGGAATCCCGGCGGGCCGGGATGACTTCTTTAATTTTGCATTTAACAGTTTGCATTTTTATTTTCTGATGGTTTTTCGCCGAGGATCAGCACCTTTCTCAAAAAAGTTAGCTGCATTTTATATAGTTTGTAACAAAGTTTACTGTCTGCGAACATTGCGTTTAGCAGTCCGAAGGGCAGCCGGGAAACTATAGCAGTTACCAGGAAACAGATGAGCCCTGAGAAAGGGCCGCTCAGATGGCAGCTTTTAATATTTTCGAAACCAGCGTTTATCAGGAGCTGTTTTAGTCTGCGGCGGGTCGTGACATAGTTGTGGGAGAAATCGCAGTTAAAGAAATTCTGTCTCCAGTTCAGATAGTCCGGCGAGCATATTACGAATTTTCCTTTTGGTTTTAGAACTTCTTTTATCTGTTGGCTTATCTGCAGAGCGTCCTGCATACTGTTCATATGCTCCATAACGGCGAGCATGACCACGGCGTCGAATTTTTTGTCTATAGCGGGTAGGGGCGGGACCATTGCGCGAATAATATTGGCGCCTCTTTTTTCAAGAGCGGCGGCCATTTGTTCGTTTGGCTCGACTGCATAATATTCAAGACCTTTTTCAAGACAGATATCCGCAAAATCCCCCCGGCCGGGACCTATCTCCAGGATGGTGCTGCCGGAAGCGATCTGAGTATATCGGAAGATTCTTCGGGCCAGGGCCTTGACCAGCCTCATACCGGTTTTTGTAGGTTTGTCGCCCCGGCTGAAATGGTCGAAAAAAGCGTCCGGCTCTTTATTCTGATTTGTCATATTATGATTCCTTTATTCGATATAAAACGCAGCCGGCAAAACAATCATTGTTTTCTTGCTATCAACAGTCGCTCATCTGTGCATTTATCTTTATATTCGTTATATACATCGACGTCGTAGCCGCTTTTGTAAAGCAGATAATCTTCTTTCAGGACTATTTCGAGGCCTTCTTCGATAACGAGCTGCTCAATTTTGTCCCATTCTATGTGGTCGTCGGGCCAGACGTGAATATCGCCTTCTCTTTTATATCGGGGATTTATGAGGCGTCTGACTATGTGTTTATAACCTTTTACGTCAAACAGCAGTCGGAGGTATCTTTTTAGATTTATTATCGGCCGGGCTTTTTTGAGAAATTCGAGGTATTCTTCCGGTCTTTGGTAGTATGATTCGTTGACTTCGTGATCGATATAAAGTACACCGCCGGGCTTTAATACCCTGCACATTTCCTTTACTATCTGCATGTAATCAGGGACGTGGTGCAGTACGGAATAAGTAGCAATCAAATCGAACTGTGCGTTTTCCATGCCGGATAAATCTTTTCCGTTAATCTTTTGGGTTTTCGACAAGCCGGTATGGGAGAAATTTCGTTCAATCAAATTCAGGAAGCCATCGGAAACGTCCGCCGAGACTGTGTTAATGCCGGCTTCTATCAGGTGGCGGGTGAGATTTCCGGAGCCGCTTCCGTAATCGAGGGCGGATAGAGGTTTTGAATCGGTTGTCACCGCCTTAATTGCCGTACTTAAAGCCCGGCCCAATCGCTGCTGTTCGATGGGATTGAATATTTCATTGTGCAGGCAATCGTATTTGCCGCTGATTCCATCGTGGACTTCTTTATTGAATTTTAACTG
>CAZIAN010000225.1:6397-7694 GCA_964537355.1 uncultured Pirellulales bacterium
GTTATTTGTTTAAGTTGTTCGGCGCCGTCGAATTTACGGGAGAAAATCTCGGCGTTTTCAATTAAGTTTTCCCGTAAAGAATTATCCTGCATGAGCGAGCTGACGGCTTGGGCGATATTATCTGTGCTGAGGTTATCCAGCAGGATTCCGGTTTTATTATGCTGTACTACTTCGACCAGACCTCCGACAGGTGAGGCGATGACTGGTATTTTCATTCGCATAAATTCGATGGCGGCTATGCCGAACGCCTCGCGCCTGCTGGGGACGACGGCTATATCGAAGGCGCTTATAACATCGGCGGGGTTTTTGCACAATCCGGTGAAGGTGACATTTTCTTTTATTCCCAGTTGAAGGACGAGCTGCTCAAGGTGGTTTCTTTGTGCTCCATGGCCGACGATGATAAAATGGTACTGCGGGTCTTTTTTGCAAAGGATCGCTGCGGCGTTGATTAGTAAATCCACCCCTTTGCAGTTGTCGAGTCTTCCGAGGAACCCTACAACTTTTTTATCTGCGGTGATTCCGAGGGAGTCTCTTGCTTTTTGGCGGTCATAAAGTGTGCGGTCGAAGCGGGCAGAGTCAACGAAATTGGTTACTACATGGGCGGACTGTTCGGCGAATCCGGTCGTTTGTTTTAAGGCGGTCATTGCTGCCTGTGAGTTTGCTATTGCGGCGGAAGCCTTTTTGGCCAGCAGTTTCAGAAGAAGTCGGTAGATAAAACCGGTGCCGCGGCGGAAGATCGGACCGTGCTCGTGGACTATTATTTTGGCATTACAGAGAAAGCCGGCAAGCAGGCAGCTTATTATCGATTTTTGCAGGTGGGCATGGATAATATCTATCTTGTGCTGTTTGCAAAGTTTTGCGATTGTTATAAAGGTGAAGGGATTATACTTGTGGTGAGTTAAGCTGATGAGCGTGGTTTTGATCGGCATAGCTTCTGGATTTGTACGAAGGGCGCAGACGAGTGTTTCGATGTGTTCGGTGTCGAGCTTTTCGGTTATATTTTTTACGACAACCGGTGCTCCACCATATCCAAGATGGTCTATTACATGTAAGACCCTGATTTTCATTTTATACTTTCGTAGATGTTCAGATATTGTTCGGCAATTCTTCCCCAGGTAAACTGCTGTGCCAGTTGCCGGGCTGCGATTGACATTTGATTGCAAAGCTGCCGGTCATCGATTAATTTTTTTATTGCTTTGGCTATTTCTTCGGCGTTCACATTTTCTATCACAAGGCCGTTTTCTGCGATTAGCTCTTCGACTCCTTCGCAGCGGGCGGCAATTATCGGCAAACCTGA
>CAZIAN010000226.1:0-7686 GCA_964537355.1 uncultured Pirellulales bacterium
AAAACAAAAAGCCTAATATCGTATATATAATGGTGGATGAGCTTGGCTATTTTGAGTTGTCCTGTATGGGTAATAAATACCTAAAGACCCCCAACATCGATCGAATGGCAACGGAAGGTATGCGTTTCACTCAAGCACTGGCAGGTGCCCCTGTATGTGCGCCTACCCGCAGCGTATTGATGACAGGCCAGCATACAGGACATACGACCGTACGCACCAATCCCGGCGGCGTGCCGCTGCGCGCCGAAGATATTACTGTTGCCGAGGTTCTCAAAAAAGCCGGCTATGCTACCGGTGGATTCGGCAAGTGGGGCTGCGGCGACCGGGGAACTACAGGCGTCCCTGAAAAACACGGTTTCGATATCTTCTTCGGGTACTATGACCAGGTCCACGCCCACTCATTTTTCCCCAACTACCTTATACGAAGCGGTGAAAAAGTGCCCCTTGAAGGCAATACAGGGGACTTCTATACAGGAAAACAATTCTCGCAATATCTGATATTCGACGAATCAATAAAGTTCATTCGCCAGAACAAGAACAGACCTTTCTTCTGCTACTGTGCATGGACACCGCCGCACGGCCGCTGGGGAATGCCCGAGGATGATCCGGCATGGCAGCAATTCAAAGATAAACAATGGAACACAACGGGACAAAGAAGACCTGAAGATGTAAAGGTATATGCCGCTATGGTAGCTATGGTTGACCGCGAAATCGGACAGATTTTCGATTTACTTAAAGAACTCGAAATTGATGATAACACGATTGTATTTGTATGCGGCGACAATGGTGGGGCACGCTACTTCAACCACTTCTTCAACTCCAACGGTAATTTTCGTGGCCAAAAGGGAAATCTATACGAAGGAGGTCTGCGAATCCCGATGATTGTTCGTTGGCCTGGCAGGATTAAAGCCGGTGTTGTCAGCAACCATTTGTGGTATTTCCCGGATGTAATGCCGACCTTGGCCGAACTTGCAGAAGTGAAACCTCCGGACAACATTGATGGAATATCAATTATTCCGACACTGTTGGGTGAGCGAGCTGCCGGCCGCAAGCAGGAAAACCACAAATACCTCTACTGGGAATACGGAAAACAGGTAGCCGTGCGAATGGGTGACTGGAAAGCAATTCAGCCGGGCAAAAACAAACCATTCGAATTGTACGATCTAAGCAAAGATATTTCTGAGCAGAATAATATAGCAGATGAGCACCCGGATATTTTAGCGAAGATGAAAGTCTTTGCGAAGGAGGCCCACACTGAGAACGTTCCAGGCGGCTGGATCGATAAAGACAAAGCTTTCAAGGGACATCAATTCAAATAAATAATGAACAACTGCAAATTCAAAGAAAAATAGATTTACACACGAAACCTAAAACGATTGAGAAAGGAATACATCAGTGCCGAAACAGGAAATTAAACTCTACTACAACAATGTTATGGCAAATGTTATTGGTGATGAACACGGCATCACACCTGAGCAGCTAAAAGCCCTGGCAGAAGAAACCTCTCCCTTAATTCCGCAGTTGAACAAGGAAAGGCAGGGGGGTGCAACTCCTTACCGTGACCTGCCATATAAATCGGATATCTCCCAACAGGTCAAGGAACTGGTTCAGGAGTTAAGAGGTCGATGTGAGAATCTCGTTATCTTAGGCATAGGCGGCTCAGCTCTTGGCAACATCGCCTTACAAACAGCTCTGAATCCATATATGCACAATATTGATGAGAATCAAAGGACCGGCCCGCGTCTATTTGTTTTCGATAATATTGATCCTCCACAAATTGTGTCGTTTCTGGACTGGCTCGGAGACAGGCTCGACAAGACTATTTTTAATGCTATCAGCAAATCCGGCTGGACGGCGGAAACCGCTGCTCAATTTATGATTGTTCGTCAATTGCTCTTAGATAAACTCGGACCAGACAACTGTAAAAAACAGATAATAACTACTACAGATGCAAAACAGGGCATTCTTCGTCGTATCGCTAACAAGGCAGGTTTTAAAAGCCTTACAGTGCCGGAGGGTATTGGGGGTCGATTTAGTGTTTTAAGTGCGGTAGGCCTGTTCAGTGCCGCTATGTGCGGAATCGATATCGACTCACTCCTGGAAGGTGCCCGCGATATGGATAAAAGAGTCAAATGCGAAGATTTCTACAAAAATCCCGCAGCGGTAAATGCCGCCATAAACTACCACTTCTACAATCGGGGCAAAAAGATTTCCGTAATGATGCCATACAGCTATGCTTTGAAGGACTTAGCCGATTGGTACAGACAGCTCTGGGCGGAAAGCCTCGGTAAAAAAGAAGATTTAACCGGAAATGACGTTCATATTGGTCCCACACCGGTTAAGGCACTCGGCACTACCGACCAGCACAGCCAGGTACAGTTATATCGTGAAGGGCCAAACGATAAATTATTTACTTTTCTTCAGGTCCGTAATTTCGAGAAAGACATTAAAATAGGCCCGGCTCCCGAATATGCGCAGGAACTCGGATTTCTTGCCGGCAAGAATTTAAGCGATTTGCTTAACAACGAGAAGAAAGCTACAGAGTATGCACTTTTGGAAAGCAAACGTCCCTGTCTTACCGTCGTTTTTCCTGAAGTTAATGCTTATACCGTTGGCCAGTATATTTATTTATTTGAGGTGACAACTTCTTTTGCCGGCGCCTTGTTCGATATCAACCCATACGATCAACCCGCCGTCGAATTAGGTAAAGAAGCCGCCTTCGCACTCATGGGAAGAGAGAGATACGAAGAACTGGCACAGGAAATTAAGCCTCTCGATAAGTTTAACGAGGACTATCTGGTTTGAAGGAGGCCTTAGAATGGACTATGCAGTGATAATGGCAGGGGGGACAGGCAAGAGACTGTGGCCGCTCAGCCGACAAAAACGCCCTAAACAGGTCTTGAAACTCCTCGACGGGCAAACACTTCTTCGCTGTTGTTACGAGCGTCTCGCGCCGATATTCGATGTGAAAAACATAATTGTTCTTACGAACGCCGGCTATGTGGATGTGGTGCGTGAAAATCTTCCGGAATTGCCTTCTAATAATGTCATAGCTGAGCCTGCCGTCCGTGATACGTCCGGTGCCATCGGGCTTATCTCAACAGTTTTGACAAAACACGACCCGGAAGCTTCAATTGCTGTAGTTACAGCCGACCAGATTATAAAACCAGCCGAAGTACTGCAGCAGGCCGTCAAAGATGCTCTTGTCTTTATTAATAATAATCCGGAAAGTATGGTTACTTTCGGCATCCAGCCGACCTTTGCCAGCACCGGACTCGGTTACATAAACTGTACTAACGCCCGCGAGCATCCCGGCTGTAAAAATAAGATTTATTCCGTTGAAGCGTTCAAAGAAAAACCAGATGAACAAACCGCAAAAGAATATATCAACACCGGCCGATACTTCTGGAATTCCGGCATGTTCGTATGGAAGGCCAAAACAATCCTGGATTATTTGCACAAGTTTCTACCCGAGGTTGCCGAGCCCTTAGCCAGAATCCAGGCCGACTGGGGCTCTCCAAATCAGCAGCAAACACTCAAAGAGTGGTTCGTAAAACTACCCAAAATCAGCATCGATTTTGCCGTCATGGAAAAGGCCGACAACGTCCACGCTATAAAGCTGGATTGCCGCTGGCTTGATTTAGGTTCTTTCCCGGCTCTTGCTGACATTATCAACCCTGACTCCGACAATAACATCGTCATATCCGGCACAAACGAGCTGCTCGGCTGCAAAAACAGCATTATTGTTACTGAAGACAAGGGACATCTAATCGCCGCTATAGGAGCAGAGAATATGATAGTGGTCCACAGTCCGGATGCCACACTTGTATGCCGCATTGACCAGGCCGACAAACTAAAAGAGCTGCTCGAATTAATAAAGCAGCACGGCGGTGAAAAGTTTCTGTAATCCCGGATAATGAGAATTTGCGGAATAAATTTGAGAGGATTAGAGATGTATAGAACTATAATTTTGGTTGTCGTGTTGTTAGTCTGTATTTTGCCAGAAACATATGCACAAGCTGAGTCTGTTGCCAGCGCTAATAAGGACGATGCCCTGACAATAACGATCACTAAACTGGATGTGAATGATACGAAACTTGAATTAAGCTGGGAAATAAAAAATGATTCCGAGCAGGATGCCTGGATTCTCATGGGATTAAGAAAGTCTGATATGAGTTGTGCAGCTTTTATGGACGAAGACGATCAAACTCTTTTAATAAGAAGAAGGCTTGATGTGCCAGCAAATCCAAAACTGGCGTCCTTCCCCACCTGCATTGGAAGGTATGTTCGATTACGTGTGGGCCAAACACAGTCTGAGTCAGTTTCCATCGAGATACCAGTGTTTCGCGAATATGGACTTGAAATTATAGGACGAAAAGTACAAGGCCTTGAATACGCAACACGTCTCGCTATTGAAATTGGTTATTACTCTGGGGATTTCCCAGACATGATTCGTCGTATACTTGAGGAAGATGAGAAAAATCCTCGAATAATACCCGCTATAGATCCGTATTATACAAATTCTATTAGCGGATGGTTCAAAGGATTATTAGGTTTCAACATGATCAATGAAGTCGTAATCTCTCGTGATGATGAGGTTTTAATACCTTTTACGAGTCAAGCTTTCACAGGCGAGCAAGTCTTACGTGTTACGAAAGATGATATGCATATTCCATATTATGAAAAGAGAATAGTTCAGCCAAAGCGTTATCCACCTGATTTGAAACCTTGTACACAAGTTGAAATTCAATACAAACCTTCAATGCTTGAATATTTCTTTCCTTATTATGTACAGCAGAGCCTCCTAAATTCAGCGGAAAAGAAGTATCTACAGACTACGAAAGCAATCGTTCTGAAGAATAGAGACAATTTAACAGCCCTTAGGGATGAATTAAACCAAGGAAGGGGAGCTTCTGGAATTGTCCGTCAGAAAACTATGGCCAATGTGATCGGTTACCGAGACGATAAATGTCTGATGTCTTTTTCCATATATAACGATAACTCTATCGTAACGGATGGAATGTATCGGTTTGAGTGGCCAAATGGCTTCCAAAGCCTGAGGATGCTAACACCGCAGATACATCCAATTGACATGCGAGTAAATTGTGCAGCTAATCTAAAAAATCTATGGAACCGCTTTCATTTGTACGAGAAGTTCGCAAAGCCGGGATTTTTCAGGAGTAGCAAGAAGCCATACCCAACACCAAAAACATGGTGTGACTCTATGTTGCGGGCCTATCGTGTCTTAAAAGGGAGTGATGAGTATTTAATTAAGCCATATAAATGCCCGAGTTCGGGAGAAGGTAAATGCCACTATGCTATGAATCCTAATTGCATGGTTGATTCGGCTCCGGATACAGTGCTTTTGTGTGAGACCAAAGCCGGCTGGAATCAGCACGGTGGGCCTGAGATTTTCACTTTCGATAATCACGAACCAAAAGGCGGCTGTGTTCTCTTAAACGACGGCACAGTAAAATTCATCCGCACAAAGGAAGAACTCCGGCAGCTTCGATGGTAATATTCGAGTGGGTGAGTTATCAACTTGTATTTAGGTCAATTCTGTGATAATATACCACAAAATACTGAGAAATAAATTCAGGTATTGTCAGGCAGGAGCGTAATGCTGTCTGCTGATGGGATTTGATGCTCATATTGAAGGAAGCTTTTATAAGCACTCGTCGATTCAGGAAATTAGCCATAACTCAATAGCCTCTAATAGGTCATTTACACGTAAATAAATGAGATACCTCGCAATAGATTACGGCACTAAACGCACCGGATTGGCAATATGCGACCAGGCTGAAACTATTGCCTCACCACTAATGGTAATCCAGGGACAAAAGGAACTGATAAAAAAGATTTCCGAAATCATCGAGGCCGAAAATGTCGATGCTGTCGTCTTAGGTCTTCCTATAAATATGGACGGCTCAGAAGGCCCCCAGGCCGAACTTGTTTTAAAGTTTGGCAAGAAGTTACAAAACCGCCTGAAGATTCCTGTTCTCTTGCAGGATGAACGCCTCAGCAGCTTCGGTGCCGAGGAAAAGCTCATTTCCGCCAATTATACTCGGAAAAAAAAGAAAAAACGCCTCGATGCCGTCGCCGCAGCAGAAATCCTGGCCTCTTTCCTTCAACAAACAATGCACCGGAAACCCACTGGACCCGGATTACCCATGTAATGGGTGACAACCGAACGCCGAAAGAACACACAGCACAGAATTGCTGCTTTACATAGACAATCAATATACAGCAGTATGACCCGTCACTCTTTAGTCTTTTCCGTCTTTGCTCCGGCCAAAGCAGAAGAGGTGCTGGAAGCCGCGCACAAAGACCTGGCCGTCGCTGATAGCCGGTGAAGCATAGCACGACTCACCAAGCTCGTACTGTGCAATCCGCTCGAACTCCACACCCGGTTTGATAACGTTCACCTGGCCGTTATCGTTAATGAAGAAGACCCGTCCATCCACCAGGACAGGGGAGGCGTGATGTCGCCCCAGCTTTTCTTGCCAAAGCACCTTGCCGGTGGCTGCTTCGTAGCAGAAAGCCGTGCCGGCTCTGTTGACACTGAGCAGAAAATCGTCAGCTACAATCATGGATGGGACATAGGGGGCCCCCTTTGTGTCTTGCCAGGCAACATGGGTTTTCGTGACATTACCCTTTCCATCGGGTCGAATCGCGAGCAGGAACCGCTTGGGCCAACTGCTGCTGATGAAGACCAGTCCAGCCTTTTTACTGTAAACCGGCGTGGCGACGAATTCTTCCGAGGGACCGTCAACCTTCCAGATTTGCTCACCGGTGTCGGGATCGAAACTGGCTACGCACCGGTCGCCGCACTGGATCAACTGGGTACGGCCGGACAACTCACAGAGCAGTGGGGCACTGTAGCTGATTCCCTTATTAACACGGTTCTTGCGCCAGAGTGTCTTGCCGTCTTTGCGGTCAAGAGCAATCAGGAAGGATTCGCCTTTGCCGTCCCCATCGACAATGACCTTGTCCTTGAATAGCACGGGCTCATTACTGAATCCCCACTCGCCTGAATGTGTCCCCGGTCGAACCAGCCAGAGCTGCTTTCCGCTGGAAAAGTCATGTGCGGCCGCAATGATGTCGTCGCCCACGCGGAAGGCAACGTAAACCCGCTTCCCATCGGTGGCCGGCGTACCCGAGGCATAGCTGTTCTCTTTATTAAGCTTCTCCAGTGGCCCTTGAACAACGGTTCTTTGCCATAGGATGATTCCAGTGTTACGGTCAAGGCAAAGAAGTATGCGCTCTTTTGTTTCAGGTCGAGCGGTGACGGTAAAAACGCGACCGCCCCAGACTATCGGGGACGCATGCCCTTTGCCGGGAAGTGCGGTTTTCCAAATCGCATCTGCCGGGTCCCATTTGTCAGGAATGTTTTTCTCTATACACGAGCCGTCACCGCGCGGGCCACGCCAGCCAGGCCAATTTTCGGCCTGGGTCGTTGGAGTAGCGGCAGCAAGTAAGCCGCACAATAATATGACGAAGACAACATTTCTATTCATGAGGTTCAGAACTCCTTTGGGGCCAAATGCCTAACAGACTGCAAAAAGCGTCATCTTAAGGAAAAGGTACTAAGAGTGGCTATTTCAGTCACGGTATTATGCAGCCGACTTTAAAAAATGATTTACAACGGGAATCAACACCCTAACAAGAACGTATATCGTCTCATCA
>CAZIAN010000227.1:0-5016 GCA_964537355.1 uncultured Pirellulales bacterium
GATGTGGAGGCCCCACAATGTATCGCCATAATGATTCTGCCAATATCGCCTTCTATGACGGCCATGTAGAAAGTTGGCATAAGACTAAACTATGGGTACCTGAGCACGCCACGATCAAACCATACCAAACCGGCATCTGGGTCGTTAAGAGAGAAATCTGGGAAGAAAATGGTGGCGGCCTGTAAAGACGCCGAATGGTGGTCTTGAAGTATGTTGATTGTCCACCACCATGTGGATTATTGTAAATGCTCTCTTGGGATATATATTGCCATGTATTTTAACTCATGAACACTCGCATTCCGGCTCAAAAAATAACACCGTCTTGGGGACTATCATATACTTAAAATCAGTCAACAGCTTGATTCATCAAGACTAATTGTGTTATAATTTCCGCAGATAATATCAGCGGCATAGCTGAAGAGTATAGACGATTATATGGAAAATTCCGGTATGAAGTACTTCAATTCAAGCACTATCTCGCACCGCAATTTCTGCGCAGTTGCTATCGCCGTACTTGCCTTGGTTGCTGGACTATTTTTTTATCGACAACGTGCGATCTCAAGCAAGGCTGTTTCATCAATTCTATCGGGATATAATGAACAGTCTTCATATGCTCAGATTATGGTTGATTATCCTTTGAATGATACGGTTTTCCCTCCAGAGATTCCTGCCCCCACATTTCGTTGGATAAACTCAGATACCGGCAGCGATACATGGCTGTTGAGTTTTGAGTTCAAAGACAAGTTGGGCCGGATGAATTTCCAGACTAAAAGTACCGAAATGACATTCACTTCGAAAAACTGGGATTCAATTAAGGCACGATCCTCAGGTAAGACGGCTACTGCCCATATATTTAGCATTAATCATTCTGCTCCGACAATAATCCGCGGACACACCAAAATTATTTTCGAAACATCGCTGGACAAAGTTGGGGCTCCATTGTTATATCGAGAAGTAAAGCCACCGTTTCAAGAAGCCGCAAGGGATCTATCAAGAATCCGTTGGCGCTTTGACAGCATTTCCTCGCTTTCTCCCCGCATAGTCTTTTCAAATCCACCTGTTTGTGGAAGTTGCCATTCCTTTTCCCGCGATGGCAAATGCCTCGTCATGGATATGGATTATGCCGGAAACAAGGGCTCCTTTGTAACGGTTCAGGTGAAGGAGCACACTGTCATCACGGCAGATGATGTAAATACATGGGATGATTATGAAAAGAAAAGCAATAAACACACAAACGGTTTTTTGGCGCGGGTATCACCGGATGGGCGATACGTGGTGTCAATGGTCAGGGATTTATTCGTTATAACTTACAGTAGCTTTGGGGATTTCTTCTTTCCTGTCAGAGGAATTTTGGCTGTCTATGACAGAAAGAATGAAACTTATTACCCTCTGGGCGGTGCTGATGACCCTGAATATGTCCAATGCAATCCCTGTTGGAGTCCGGATGGAAAAACGATTGTTTTCATCCGGGCAAAGGCCGCAGAAGACAAATATGATACGGAGAGTTATTCCATGTCCTCTGGAGAAAGTCTGGACTATTTAGAAACAATAGATAGTTTCTGTTATGACTTATACCGGGTTCCTTTCAATGATGGGGCAGGCGGGATAGCTGAGCCATTGAAAGGCGCATCGAATAACGGAATGAGCAACTTCTTTCCCAGGTACTCGCCGGATGGTAATTGGATTGTATATTGTCAGGCAAAATCATTCATAATGGTACGGCCGGATAGCAAATTGCATATCATTCCTGCCGGAGGCGGAGAATCTCGAAGAATGCAGTGCAACAACCAGGGGATGAACTCCTGGCATAGCTGGTCTCCTAATAGTAGATGGCTCGTGTTCTCCTCTAAACGCCACTCGCCATTTACACAGTTGTTCCTGACACACATTGACCAAAAAGGCCGAAGCAGTCCTCCGGTTATCTTATCATATATGACTGCTCCGGATTGGGCGGCAAATGTTCCGGAATTTGTCAATACCGACCCTAATGCAATAAAGAATATCATTACGCACTTTTAAATCTTCTCTTAGTTGAGCTAAAATAAGCGGGGCCTATACCGAATCAATCAGTATAAGCCCCGAATTAGTACAAATCTTTAATATCAACTTTGCAGTCTTAACCACCGGTTCCGGCTTAAGGTGCTATTGCATACAGACGAATATCATCAAAGTAAATCATACCTGAACCGCCAGCCACCGGATTATTCCTGTTGCCAAGGCCAAGTGTAATCGAATTGACATTGGAAAGGTTCACGCCTTGGTCTGCAAACACCTGTAGATCAATATTCCATGCAGTCCAGGAAGCTATCTGTGCTGCATCAGGATTATCATGAGTGACCACAGCACTGCCGTTAACAGCAGCATACATCGGTTCGGCAGCGTTAGAAGTATCGCCCCTGAACCAAATAGTTAGTGTGTTGATGCCATTCACTGTCCAGTCACGCAGATTAGTCAATGTCAAAATCGCCTCAGATTTCCCGACACTATTGTTATAGGCAAGCGGCATCGACTGAGAACCACTGTGAACGATAGTCTGCTCGGCAAATGGAGGATCGGTATGGCCGACAATAGAACCGTTTATGGCCGGATTATCGAATCCGTCGAGCCAGGCCAGATATATCCTGTTAGAAGCCGGATCACCTTCATCAAGGTCGTTGTAGCTCTCCATATCATCAATGATAAGGAAGTTGGCCGTCGTAAAGCTCCAGAGAGGGCCTGTCCACGGACTGTCGGCATTAGCATTATCAGCTTCATCAATACGCCAATAGTAGGTAGTACCCCAATCAAGCTGTCCGGGGTCGTAGCTCTCAGAGCCGAGATTTCCACTGCTTTTCAACTCCAGAGATGCTGCATCGGTGCCAAAATACACTTCATGTGTAGCACCTAAGCCCGGTGCCCAGGTTAGAGTGGGTGTTTGCGTTACATCCACAGCGCCATTAACCGGATTTAGACTTTCAACAGCGCCCTCTGTAGTAAAGCTCCAGACATCACCTTTATGCGTTTCAACAATATCGAACTCATCGACACGCCAGTAGTAAGTCTTAGCCATTTTAAGTGTGCCGGGATTAAAAGCCGTTGTTCCCTGAGCAAGTCCACCGGTTGCATTGTTTACTTCTTCATAATTGTCACCGAAGTAAACGGTGTGGAGTTTTGCCCCGAAACCACCCGTCCAGCTAAGGGTAACATCCACATATACAGACTCGCCACTATCAGCCGGGTCTGGAAAGTATGCTGTCTTGGGAGGAACACTGAAGCTCCAGACGTCACCTTTCCACGGACTGTTTGGATCGGCTTCATTGACCTCGTCAATTCGCCAGTAGTAAGTCGCACCGGGGACAAGACCGTCCGGATAAGCGAATCCTGGAAAGCCAACAACAGCAAACGTTGCGGCCTGATTGCCCTGGAAGGTACCTTCGGCGCCATTGTCCACATCATCAAAATTGTCGCCAATATAAACATCATGTGAGACTGCGCTAACTCCCGGTCTCCAGGAAATGTTCGCCCATGTATCGAGATTTAAGGCACCATCAGCGGGCTCCGGAGCAGAAGCCTTTTCTCGAGACGATGCTCCAGGCATAATCCCGGCGACATACTCTCCTTCATATATATTAACAAAATCCAGCCAGAAGGGAACTTCAGTACCGGAACACAATATCTCAAGTTTTACATTATCAATCAAAACATTTGATGTGTAGTGATACTCAGCCCACTCCGTTGTCAGGTCAAAGTCTGTTGCTCCCCAGGCGGCAATAGAGTTATCCGTTGCTTTTAACTGTACAGTCAGAGGACGTGCTTCTTCCGCCTTGGCCCAGAAGCTGACAGTATAGTCTTTGTCAACATTGACAAATATAGGTAAATTAAGTACGATGAAATACCAGTTGGTATCACCTGTTGGGATTACCCTGAGGCTTTTTTCGCCGTCAATGAACTCGGTTTCATCGATTTCGACGGTGCTGTTTAAACCACTTTGGTCACCCCATGTAGCCCACTCTTCCCAGGCCGGATCGTCGAGAATAACCTCATCCTCTTCAAAGCTTGGATTTAGCGCTAAGTTCTCAACACGTTGTGCTTGAGTTGCCGGTTGGGCTACAACCAATACCAAAAAAAAGGAAATCAAACAGATTAGCCTTTTACACATAATAATCCTCCTTCAAAAAAATATAGATTTACAATTGAAATGTTACAATATCATTCCTGTAAAGCACAGAATTTCCATTACAACTCTGTACTTCACATCATACACAATAATTCCTCCTCAATGAGAAATTCTCAGGAGTTATGCCTCTGGAAGAACACATGCCACAGATGCCCAACTGTCCAGACACAACTTCCATTATATTACATATACCAAATTAGCCACCTTCCCGTCAAGGAAAATCCCTTGATTATGCCGCCCATTTAAACAATGAACTCGCCTTTATGGGCATAGACGCTTTTTATTTTGACCCGGTTTTTCCTTGTAAATCTGATTTCTGCAGTATATGTTTCTTTTACCAGTTATGCAGACAATGAAACGCTTGCTTGTTCTTAGGCTAAGAGTGTATCCGAAAGAGTGAGGAGTCCGGCTATGAAGAAGTCTGTTGTGTTCTTGTTATTTCTCGTCAATGTGGCGTCCTGTGCCGAAAGCTACAATATCGAGACCTACCGAGTATTTGGCCCTGAACATCCTGGCAAATATAAGCATCCCGCGTCCATTACGCAACTTACAAACGGGGACCTTTATATTGCCTACTATGGCGGTTCGGCCGAGTATGGTGACGACACCGCCGTGTACGGTTCACGCCTCAAAGCCGGTAAAACCAAATGGACTGAACCTAAAGTAATCGCAGATACGCCTAACCGAGGCGAAGGCAATCCCGTTGTCTGGCAGGCGCCCGACGGCCGGGTTTGGCTATTCTACGTCAACCGCTATGGTGAAAGCTGGTCCAACGCGCGAGTCAAGGGCAAGATTTCTGAAGATGGTGCCGAAACCTGGTCGGATTCGTTCATGCTCAACTTCGAAGAAGGAACCATGGT
>CAZIAN010000227.1:5116-7248 GCA_964537355.1 uncultured Pirellulales bacterium
GTGCCGAAACCTGGTCGGATTCGTTCATGCTCAACTTCGAAGAAGGAACCATGGTTCGAGGCCAGCCCATCGTCCTCAGTAACGGCGACTATTTCCTGCCCATGTACTATGAAACCGGTGATGACCGGGAGATGACCGCCTCTACTACCTGTTCCTACTTCATGCGTTACAATCCGAAGACGAAGGTGTGGACTGAAACCAACCGCATCAAATCTCCCATGGGCAATCTCCAGGCCCAGGTTGTCCAGCTTACCGATGATTATCTCGTTGCTTATCTACGTCGGGGCGGCAATTTCCTGCCTACCGACCACGGCTACATGTTGCGCTCTGAGTCCAGGGACGGTGGCTACACGTGGACTGACGCCGTTGAGACTAAATTCCTCAACCCCAATTCCGCCGTTGACTTCATCAAGTTACGCAACGGCCATCTGCTGCTCGTTTACAACGATAACATGAACGACCGCACGCCGCTGACCGTGGCTATATCGACGGACAACGACAAGACCTATACCCATCGGCGTAACATTGCGGGCGGCGACAATTCCTTTGCCTATCCCTATGCCATTCAGAGCCGTGACGGCAAAATCCACATAGTTTATACGACGAACGGCCGAACGACCATTATGCATGCCGTCTTCGACGAGTACGCCATCATCGGCACACCACCAGAAATCTAATTGACTCTCTGGTGTTTATTAAGAGTTTATTTATCTTATGTCTTCACGAAAGCTCTAACTTAGAGCCTAACTCGTATCGTTTTAGTTTTATCAGACGGAAGGCTTTGGACGCCTTCGAGGTTTTTCATCTTGTCTGTACCAGGTTCGCCGACCTTTACAGTGTACATTCCTTCCTCAAAGACCTTTGGCCTGAATGAAGTTCCGTTTATGCGAAGTGTGTAGATGATTTCATCGTTCGACTCATCAACCACCTGCACAACGGGATTTCTCATACCTCTGACCTGTATAGTTGGTAGATATGCGACTGCCTTACGACCATAGTTATCTTCCTGTTTAATGGTCCGAGGCCAGCCGGGATATTGTCTGGAAGCCGGGTCTGTGATATCTACATTTCTGGGCCAGCATTCTATTGTGATTTCTCTGCTCTTCTTATTGAATTTGACTATGCCAAAACCGGCCGCACGCGTCGTCAGCTTCTGCCCGCCGTTCGGCTCCGGGCTTGGATTGGCGACAGCAAGGCACGTCACTTTGTTTCCAAAACCATCTGAGAATTCCCCGGTATATTCCGGCGCACCCGGTTCGCGATTCTTACCAGGTTCGAGCGGCCTCCACCAACGCAAATAAAGATTTGCTATCGAAGGTACGCAGAACGAATAGCACGAGTCATTCCATTCGTCTATCCCATGGTGAAAGATTGTCGCTAAGTGCTGGTCGCCGGCAATGTGTATGGCAAATGCCCTGCGTATTTCGGCGATGGCTTTGTTGCGTCCGGTTTGGGGCCAGCCGTTTGAGTCCAGGTCGGCGTGCAGCCTGTTTCCTATCTTACCGTGAATATGCGCTCCGCCGCAAAAGATTGTCTGTGATAGTACCGCTTTCATATCACAGTCGTGCCAGTCGGTTCCCCACTGACGCAGGAAATTCAACTGACGTTCACCTAATAATACTGCGCCGGGCACGTCTGCATCCTTTGGATTATAACTCGGGTCCTCAATATGGTCCGGTCGGTTTGGCACAAGATAAGAAGGAATAAGCCCCTCTGGACCTGACTTGAACTTCCTGTCCTCTATAATGGCAAAGTTTACTCCGCCAACAGTCATGGATGTATAGTACACACCGATACCTCGTTCTACCGGAGTTGGATCGTATGGGTCGGGTAGATGGCTGGTTTGTGCCCTTTCGACTTCTTTAACGTACTCAAGCGGGGCTGCATACCCGCCGTCATGGCCCGCACGGGTATGTGAAAGCTTTCCTCCGGCGCCCCATAAATTGGCCTGGCCGACGTCATGGTCATCGGGTATGGTAATCGTTGGGGTGATGCGAATAATATCGCCGAAGTCCCTGCCGAATTTGAGCCAGTAGGCATAGTGTCTGTTATGGTCATAGACCTGGTCTCCTGAAAAAAACAGAAGGTCGGGCTTGATCTTTTTGATGTTCTCAACGATATCGGTTTTTGGA
>CAZIAN010000227.1:7258-7578 GCA_964537355.1 uncultured Pirellulales bacterium
ACCTGTAAACGCCGCTACGACGATGGTGTCTTTATCGATCGGATCTTTGCGGATAATACCGGTGTAATAGGCGTTCTTGCCGTGAACAACACGATATTCGATATCTTTTGTCATGTCCCAGTTCTCAACGCGGAAAACGGCAGTCCAGCCCCTTTCAACTACTTGTGTCTTGGTTATTTGTCTCCAGCTTCCTGACTGTTTGATTTCGAGCCGGACTGTTCTGTCTTCACCTTCTTTGAGTGGATACAACTGAGCCGTCATCTTCATAATATTGTTATGTACTGTGTAAAGGGCAAAGCAAATCACTTTGTCCCTGGACA
>CAZIAN010000228.1:0-3698 GCA_964537355.1 uncultured Pirellulales bacterium
ACATTCTTCAAGTTCGACTTGCAGGCGGTCTCCCTCGCTATTTCCTTGATCTTACGCATTGCCGGCATCAGGATTGCCAGCAGTACGGCAATAATGGCAATCACCACCAATAGCTCTATCAAGGTGAAACCTCTTTTGGTGTGTTTGGCGTGACTTGTTTCATAAACTTTCATCAATTTGTCTCCTTCAAATTTGCGTAAACCAAAACAATAGTTTTATAATATACTTTCTCTATAAACCACCGTTCAGCAAAGATGCACATATAAAAACTCCTTAACTCTGCATCATACTATAAACGGAGATATGTTTCAAGGGACTTTTTGTAAAAATCCAAATATATTTAGATTTTTAGGACTAAAGTATCGATGGCTTGTAAAATATTTTGTGTTTATTGGGAATAATCGAGTAATTGCTTTAGACGCTTCGAGTTGCAGATATGGCCGTTTAGTTTCTCAAAATTGAGAAAAAGGATGTGGCGTAATAATGGGCACTGAAAAGCAGAAGGCAGAATGAGCTTTTTCTGATTTCTATTTTCCCTTCATGGCTTTACAATTGTAAGTTATCCGAGAGGAGTGTATGTTGTGCAGCATATAAACCGCCAGAAGAAAGGGTAAATCTTATTGAAGGAGAGTCAAAATGAAACAGACCTACAGAGCAATAGTTATGTTACTTGCAGCGGTGCTTATTGTGAGCATTTTTGGTATTACAGTTGTTCAGGGCGGCCGGAATAATCCGTCAGGTCTGCGATTAGCCGGTGCACGGCCCATCATCAATGCAATCCGTTATCCTACTATCCAGGCGGCGATAGATGCGCTGCCTGATGAGGGCGGCGTTGTGCATTTGCCGCCCGGTACGTTCGAGATACGTGAGCCGTTGAAGGTGACAAAGTCCGATGTGCTCATAGAAGGCGCCGGCACGTCCACACATATCAAGAATGTCAATACCGAAGGAAAGTCTGCTCTGATACTTCAGCATCCGGGCGGGGGTGACAATAGACAGGCTGAATTATGGCGGATTCAACTTTCAAACTTTCGCATTACGGGCAACGAAAAGAGCGGCCATGGTATCGAGGCGCGGCGGATAAACGAAATCTTCATCGACGGTGTCACCGTAAGCTATCACGGCGGTGACGGTATTCGACTGTACTTTTGTTATGAGGACCCGCGTATATGCAATTCACTGATGACTTATAACAAAAAGACGGGGCTTAACGTAATTGGCTCTCACGACGTTGTCGTCTCGGCGAACCAGTTTGAAGAGAATCACGATGCCCTCAGGTTTATCGACGGCTTCAACCTTTGCATGACGGGCAACAATCTCGACGACCATTTGGGCGACGGTATTGTGATTGAGAATACCTACGGCTCGGTCGTATCCGGTAATATGATAGAAGAATGCGCAGGGGCGGCCATAGTCCTCGACAGGGACTGTTACGGTATTACGCTTAGTGCCAACGTGATAGCGCACAACAGTTCCGGCGGGATAGACCTGCGCGACGCCCACGGCTGCGCCGTCAGCGCAAACACATTTACTATTTCAGGCCCTGACGCCCTGAGCATCGGTCCGAACAGCGGGCGAATTACGGTTACAGGCAACAACTTCTCCAACAGTTATCTTGGTGACGGCAAAATAAAACGTGCGGCTAATGACCTGACTGCGGCCGGCATGGTTCTTGAGGGCACCTCCAATGTCACGGTAGTCGGCAATCTGTTTTCAAGCGTAAGACCGAAGGCGCTGACCATCAAAGGCCAGCCGAGCAAGAGTATTCTGTTCAGTGATAATGTTCTTGTTGATGTTTCCAGCGACCATGAGAAATTAGACGCATCTTTGGTCAAAGATAATCTTGATGTGGCGCGTTAAGAGCGAGGAGAAAAAGCAAAATGAAGCTTACAAAGATATTGTTAATGTGGCTGTTGATTAGTTTTTCTCCGGGCATTGCCCGGATATATGCGGTTGAAACAGAACCTGTATATCCGGGGACAGAATGGGCGGCTAAAAGGCCTGAGCAGGTGGGCCTCAATGCAGAGAAGCTGAAGGAATTGGGTGAATATGCCGGAGGGTTCGGCTGTGTGGTGCGGGATGGGTATATGGTTTATACCTGGGGCGATGCGAGTAAACGAAAAGACGTTGCATCAGCGGCAAAACCTTTATATGCGCACTTTCTCTTTAAGGCTTTGGAGGATGGCAGGATTGCCGGCCTTGACGAACGGGCCAACAAATGGGAGCCTCGTTTGAATCAAATCAATAAGGACCTTGGCTATAAAGACCGGAATATCAGATGGCGGGACTTTGCAAACCAGATATCATGCTATGGCCTTACCGAAAAACCCGGAACAGCTTTTGATTATAACGACTGGCAGATGGCGCTGTTCTGGGACACGCTGTTTCAGAAGGTCTATGGTGCGACATTTGAGACGCTGGACACTGATGTTTTTCATCCCGGACTTACAGATATCATTCAGTGTCAGGACAATCCGACGTTTATGGCTTTCGGTATTAAGGACAGGCCCGGCCGATTAGCGATTTCGCCGCGCGATTTCGCACGTTTCGGATTATTGTATTTGCGTAAAGGCAGGTGGAAAGATAAACAATTAATCAGCCGTGAACATGCGATAATGGCGGTAACGAGTCCCCTGCCAAACTCAATTCCAAGGGCAGCCGGTCAGGCCGCCGAGATGATACCCGGACAACGTTCGATAGGTTCGAAGAACATACCGGATAATCAGTGTGACCATGTGGGCAGTTATAGCTGGCTGTGGTGGACTAATGGTGTCGGCCGTCAAGGCGGGCTGCACTGGCCGGATGTGCCAGTAGATACGTACGGCTGTTTCGGCCACGGGGGCCTGCGTGCTATGGTTGTTATGCCGAGCCTGGATTTGATTATTAGCTGGAACGACACAAAAATCAAGGGCGCCGAAATGGAAAACCACACTTTGAAACTGCTTAAAGATTCAGTCGCAGTATCGGAGCCTATGAATGGACAGATTATTGTGGATTCCGAGCATCCGCAATGGCTTAAACGCAAGGGCGGCGGACCTTTCTTTATGTGCGGGCCGGGCGACCCGGAGGATTTTCTTTATCGAGGCGACTTAAGGCCGGATGGTACACGGGACGGTGACCAGATGCGGTTGATAGAGAAAATGAAAGGTACAGGCGCCAACTGCATTTACCTGATGGCGGTGCGATCGCACGGCGGCGACGGAGATAAAACGCATAATCCGTTTGTAAATAACGACCCGCGCAAAGGAATAAATTCGGGAGTGCTCGCACAGTGGGAAAAGTGGTTTACTGAAATGGACGACAGCGGCATTGTTATATATTTGTTTTTATACGACGACAGCGCCCGGCCTTGGAAAAGCGGTGATGTTGTGGGCAGGGCGGAAAGAGATTTTATTCATACGATAGTTGACAGGTTCGAGCATCATAAAAATCTGATTTGGTGCATCGCCGAAGAATATCAGGAGGCATTGAGCGTAGAGCTGGCGAAGAATATCGCCGCCGAGATTCGCTCTGCGGATGATTATGATCATGCGATAGCTATTCATAAGCTTAATGGTCTTGATTTTTCGGAATTTGCGGATGAGCCGAACATCGACCAGTTTGCCGTCCAGTATAATGTACCGAGTGCCGATGCCCTGCATGATGGTATGGTGGATGCTTTTAAAGAGGCTAAGGGTAGATACAGTCTTAATATGTCC
>CAZIAN010000228.1:3708-7511 GCA_964537355.1 uncultured Pirellulales bacterium
GGCGGCAGACTTTATGAGTGGGCGGGATGCACGAAGGAAAAGCTGGGCTTGTGCAATGGGCGGCGCTTATGTGATGATTTTAGGGATGGATATTGCTTCGACACCTAAGAGCGACCTTGAAGACTGCGGCAGACTCGTGCGTTTCTTCGAGTCCACTAATTTTAATGAAATGTCACCGCACGATGAGTTGGGTTTTGCAGGTACAAAATATGTCCTTGCACATCCGGGCTTGAGTTATATTGCGTATTCGCCTGAACTGGAAGGCGAGATTGGTCTAAAAGATATGAAGCGGGGAACCTATGAATTTCGCTGGTTTGATTGTGCAACAGGCAAAGAGGTTCGGCAGGCAAAAGTAAATATTGAGGCCGGCGACCAAAGCTGGAAAAAACCTCGCCCCATCGGCGCCGAATTAGCGCTATATATCAGGAGAATTGAGAAATAATTTAATGGCAAATGAAAAGAGAAAGGAATCCAATGAACGATGTTAGAATTTTTACGACGCCGATTTTAGACGGGATTAAAATCACCGAATATAAAGGTATTGTGATTTCGAGGAACGTTCGGGCGGTCAACATCATCCGTGACTTCTTCACATCTTTTCGCGATATCTTTGGCGGACGCTCGGAGTCATATCAGGATGTGATGAAGGAGATGCAGGAAGATGTTATCGCCGAGGTAAAAGAAGAAGCAAGCAAATTGGGGGCCAATGCCATTGTCGGTTTTGCACTGGATTATGACAACATCGGCTCAAAGAACAAATCGCTTTTAATGGCGTCGGCCAAGGGCACGGCGGTCGTGATAGAATAACTTGAAAAAACTTGCCGGGCCACGTTATCCGATTGTATCGGAATTCGAGGCCCGGCTTCATTATTGGTTCGTCCGGCGTTTAATTACAATTGCTCCGAGCGATGTTTTTCCCTTAACTCTCTTTGCTGCTTCTCTATTTGAGGAATCAATGTCTTAAATACATGTTGGATTTCCTGCAGGTGCTTCTTGGGCAGAACAATCTGCACCGCCAGCTTGCCATCTGCTGTAGTCCGGCCTGCAAAAGCGATATTACTCGTGCTCACAACGTTGAGTTGAGTTCTGTCAAAGTCTTCCGGAAGGGGCATAAAACCGAACGCCATTGTAATTGCACGGACATAATTTATCGTACCTATTGCGTCGGCCTGGTCACTCTCGGGAATCGCCTCCAGAGCGGCCCTGGTCTCCGAGCCGATTTGTTTCGGACCGCCGGCCCTGACCTTGTCTATCAGCTCCCGGACAGTACCGTCGGCATCGCTGCCAACCGCATATACGCATTTTCCCTTCACGAAAGCCCAACGGTAATCCAGACCCTCGCCGAACATCTTCTCGAACATTTTGGCCTGCATCTCATCGTCGCCCCCCTTGAATACCACTTTGGCCCCGCCGATTTGGACGCCTTTGTAGGTGCCGGCATCGCGGTCGATCTCGACGTCCATTTCCATGCCGAAGCCTTTATACATATCGGCAAAGACTCCTTCTTCCATCAATTGCAGCTCCTTTTCGAGAACCCCCTCGAAAGTCTCCTTGCTCTTGACATCGATGATATACTTGCCGGCAAACGGAGGAGACTGGTTGCTGTCGATGCTCATTGTTATCGCCAGCGAATCACCCATAGCGTCGATGCCTTTGGTCAGCAATCCCTGCAATTGTTCGAGGTCCCCCTCACTCATCCCACCGGGAATCATCTTACCAACGAGCTTGAACATTTCCGAGTAGCTTGTCTTGAGACTCTTGCGATCGACTTTGGTGGCCAGATTAAACATCGCACCGTCTTCGAGATAGCCTAACATGTTGTCGAGGTCGCCCTCCAGGGATTCGCCCACTATCGCCGCCATCATGGAATCGGGAACCGGCTTTAGACCAAGTGTCACGTTGCACGCTTCGGCGCTTGGCGCCAGCGCCACCGTAATGTTCTCGGTCCCTTCGAGCACCATCTTGAAGATGCCGCCGTAAAAACTGATGATGCCGGCGGGATCTACAGGCATCTTTTCGCCGCTCTCTTTGGCCTTCTCTAATTGGGCCTTCATCTTCTGGAGCCCACCGGCAAGTATCGGCTGGATAAGTTGAGAGCCTTCCTTTACATTTAAATACACCCAGACCGGCGAGTTTGCAGCCTGCTTCCTTGCATCGGGATCCAGGCTGGCGCCAAGACTCCGTTTCCTCTGGGTCAGCAGTTTCTTGACCTTTATCAGATTCTCGCGGGCATTCGGCGGGCAAAGCAATGCAAACCGGCGGAAATTCGTCGCCAGACTCTGAGGTCGGTCGTCAACTGTGATTGTCGAGATGCCCTCCTCATCAGGCTCACCGCAATTGGGATTTCGGGAAATGAAATTCTCATATTTCGTTACGGGCAGCAAAGCACCGATGAACATATTACCCATCGGGCCGCGCCCAGGCGATTCTCCTGGAATGCTCAGGGCAAAGATCGCAATGTTGCCTTTCTTGTTGACGCCCCTGAGCCTGTCGCTGCCGAGCATTCCGGTCAGCTTGGAAAGCAATGCGGCCTTTGTGTCGGTTTCAGCCGGCGCGATATCCTTTAAGAACGCATTCACTGAATCCAGAGTCCCGTCAAATTTGTTGATACGCAGGCAGAGCATGCTCTTGGCCGGGATTGCCCATATCAACCCGGCGACCTTGCGCTTCTTGGCCGACCCTCTCGCCCACACACCACCGGTAGCCAAAATAGCTGCCGTTACTACCACGACTGTATTTCTCAAACTTCTTGAATTGAACATAATCGCTCCTTTCTAAATTAACCGCCTTTTTCTATTGTTCTTATTTTAATAATAACGCATGACAGGCTGAAAACTCATAATATTTTTGAGAATTCTGATACAATTTGGCTGTCTTCCCGGAAATGCAGGCAAATCAGGCAAAAATAACCGCCGGAGCAGCAATTTTTGTTAATTACAGACCGAACAAGTAAACCTTATCCTGAAAAAATCAATATGGACATTCAAGTAGGAACAGGTATTATATTTTCCCATTAGCTTGTTATTATAGAAAGTGAGGTGTAAGTTATGGAAAAGCTTTACGAACAATCGGAGACGGGCTGCTGTCTGCGATTTAATCCTGAACCATGGGACGAAAAAGAAGTAACTTTTGACAATAGGTTATTTATTAAGGACCACGTGAAAAGTGTCTTTCACATCCCGCTGAACTTCGGCAAAGTAATGGTAAAAAACATGGAATTGATTAAAAAGGCCGATGCCCTTGAGCCTGAGCCTCTTATGCTGTCGGATGAGAAATCTCTTTGGGGGTCTGATATATACATCGCGGTCTCTAAAGAAGTGCCGGGGGCCGAGACGGCAAGAATATCAGGGACTTTTCTGACGAAGGTTTTCGAAGGGCCGTATAAGAACGCCGGGCAGTGGACCAAAGAAATGAAAGACTACGTTAAATCAAAGGCAAAAGAGCTTAACAAAATGTACTTTTTCTATACCACCTGCCCTAAGTGTGCCGAGTTTTACGGTAAGAATTACACCGTTATCCTGGCGCAGATTTGAGTTACAATAAACCTGCAATAATTGGAAAGGAGATAAGCCCCCAATAAATTGAGGGGCTGAATATCATGTTTGCTGACGGTGCAACAGCTATAACGATCCTTTTTATTATCTTTGCTGCCGGTCTCGGAGCTTTTATAAGAAAAAGAACCCGCGACAAATGCCTCAGAGATTTCGAGCAGAATATGGTGACATTAGAGGATACGACCGGAAAAACAATATGGGGTAAATTGAGGGTGTAAAATACCGGGCTGGAGTTTGTATTTCATCAAA
>CAZIAN010000229.1:0-7470 GCA_964537355.1 uncultured Pirellulales bacterium
TATTCTTATCAATCGCTCTCAATTTCTACGATAGGTGGATTTTTTCCTAGAAAATAAGGTTAATAAGCTTACGGAACACGCAGATTTTTTGATTACCAGGTGTTAATGTGGGCAAAATATACTTGACTCATCCTGTTAAGATGGGATATAATGGGTCATGTTTACAAACATTATATCCTTTGTTTTACGTATTTCGCTTATTGTAGCACTATGGGCCTTTGTTTGGCAGCTTATGCAGCCCAGAACCCAACTCATGCGAATATTGAGGGCCGCAGTGCTCCTGCTCTGCCTTTTAGGTATTTTGTTTATATTAAGAAATACGGGTCACTGATTAAATATCCTGCTTTGTGTTAATCATCAGTAAGTCGTCAATCGAGCAACAAACAGGGAAATATGAAGCGACCAATTACTTTTCCATCGTAATTAAATCTTCGTAGGTCTCGCGTTTTCTTATGACCGCGAATTTATCGCCGTCAACAAGCACTTCTGCTGCTCGTCCACGTGCGTTGTAATTGCTGCTCATCGTAAAGCCATAAGCACCGGCAGTAAAGACGGAGACTAAATCGCCGCGTTCGGCCGGCGGTAATGCCCTGTCTTTGGCAAAGAAATCCGCACCTTCGCATATCGGCCCGACAATATCAACAACTTCAGTGCCTTCAAGCCGCAAATCCTTTTCCCGCTGTGGCGGAACAAACTTTTCATCTACCTTTGCAGGCCAAATGAAATGGAATGCATCATATAGCGATGGACGAATCAAATCGTTCATTCCTGCATCGACTATAACGAATTTTTTCCTGCCGCCTTGTTTGATATAAAGCACGCGAGTTAACATTACTCCTGCGTTTGCGCAAATGCTTTTGCCCGGCTCAAGGATAAGTTTGATGTTCTTGTCTTTCAGCAGCGGCACGATGCCTGATGCATATTCTGCTGCTGAAGGGACGGTGTTGGATTCGTAATCGGCGCCGTAGCCCCCGCCAAGATCGATAGCTTCTATAGTGTGGCCTTTGCTGCGGAGCTGGTCGATAAGCGGCACGGCTTTTTTCACTGCTTCAACATACGGGTCAATCTTTTTGCCGCCTGTTCCGAGGTGGACATGAATTGCGCAGAGACTTACCGCTGCATTGTCACCGTAATCGGAAAAGACTTTTAATGCCCGTTCGATATCGACTCCGAATTTTGTTTCTTTCTTGCCCGTTTTCAGAAAAGTATGAGTTTTATATTCAACATCAGGATTGACACGCAAAGCTGCTTTGGTTTGTTTTCCCTGTTGACGGGCTAAACGAATCAGGTTTTCAAGTTCCGCCTCCGATTCGATATTGAAATAACCAATGCCCGCGTCTAACGCCTCGACGATTTCAGAGTCGGTTTTACCGACACCGGCAAAGACGATTTGTGAAGGATCGCCGCCGGCCTGCATAACACGGTACAGCTCCCCGCCGCTGACGATATCGAATCCGCTGCCGGCCTCGGCCATAAATTTGAGGATGTTTATATTGCCGCAGGCCTTGACGGAATAGCAAATCGTAGTATCGATCCGGCCGTATGCCTGCTGAATTTTTTGCAAATGCTCTTTGAAGGTGGCCTTACTATAGATATACACCGGAGTGCCGACCTTCTGTGCGATTGTCTCAACGCTTACGTTTTCCGCGAACAGGATGCCTTCTTTGTACTCAAAATAATCCATATTTTTGTTCTCTTTGCAAAAAAACCTCTAAAATTAATAAAAGCCACGTCAATATCGGCTAATAGTATAAAGAATTATTCGCCAATTGCAAGAATGCGCTTACTTACGAGATGCAGGAGGAATTGTTTCTTTCGGAACTGTTGTAAAGCAGCAATACCTGTGAATCTGTATAAAAAAATGGAAGGCTTTGTATTAATAACAAAACCTTCCATTTTCGCATAACTTGCCGCCGTTAATTGCGGCTCAAACAACCCGCCAAAATCCAGGCGAGCTTTTAATCAAGCTGCTACGCTATTTTTTCTTCTTAGCTTTCTTCTTGGCTTTCTTTGTTGCTTTCTTCTTTGTTGCTTTTTTCTTTGCTACTTTCTTCTTTGCTTTTTTCTTTGCTTTCTTCTTTGCCATTATTGAGTCACCTCCTTTTGGCTGACCATAAATCCTTTTACATTTTTTTACTTAACATTACGATAACGTTTACAATAAAAAACTATGTTAAAAAAATATACAAAAAAGTAAATTATTTTTCATATTATTTTTATCGACTAAAAGTTTAACAATACTTGATAAAAATATTGTCTTCAGTATTTTACACAACTTCATATTTTGTTTACCATAGACATTAATGAAATGATGAAAATTGTTTTACTATATCTTACGTTCTTATTAAAACTGAAAAGTTGTTTTGTTTGAATTAGCCTTGTAAGAGTCGATTTATTTAATTTATAGGGAAAATTCGGCGTTTATGATTATTAAAGAAGGTTTTTTTTATGTCACCCAGTAATATGTTTTCATGGATAGATGAAATGCGAGAAGAAAATAAAAACGACTTCACAATTAAGAAGTTTTACTGTTTGCCGGCATTATTTCCTGTTAAAGTATTTTAATATCTTTTGTAATATTTATTCAACAAAACACATTTTTGCTGTTAACTATTTATGTCAAAAAGAAAAATAGCTTTGTTTGGCGGCACATTTGATCCGGTTCATCTCGGTCATACTACTGTTGCTGAAGATGCGGCCAGGCGCATTGGCGCAGAGAAAATCATTTTTATTCCTGCAAAGCGTTCTCCGCTAAAAGGTTTTCCGCCCAAAGCGAATGACGAACATCGGCTTAAAATGATAACTCTTGCAATTGCCGAACAAAAGACTTTCGAGGTCAGTGATTGCGAATTGAAAAAACCTGCGCCGAACTATACCTTAGAAACGGTAAAGCAGTTTCAGGCCGAGTATGGCGGCAGTACTTTAATCCATTGGCTCGTCGGCGCCGACAGCATCGATGATTTGACGTATTGGTACGAGATTGTCGAGCTGATTGATACCTGTATTCTTACTACTATGTACAGGGCCGGCTGCGGGCCACCCGATTTTACCAAATATGAGCCTCAATGGGGCCCTCAACGCATCGAAAAACTCAAGCAAAATATCATCCAAACCCCTTTGATTGATATAAGCAGTACGGAAATACGGGACAGATTAGCTGCCGGAAGGGATGTAACCGATATGCTCAATCCATCCGTTGCCGAATATATCCGCAAACATGGTCTTTACGAGTCAGAGTCAACAGCGAACGGCGAATAGCGCGTATGTTATTGGGACATGCTGTTTGTTTCAATTGATTTTTGCAGCCACTCATACCAGTCGTTCATACCTTCGCCGGTTTTGGCTGATATCGGGAAAATCTTGATGTCTTTATTTAGTTTGCGGGCATCGGCTTTTACTTTTTCGATATTGAAATCTACATGCCCACCTGCCAACAAATCGATTTTATTTATAAGCAGCACCTTTGACTTTGCAAAAATGGCGGGATACTTTACCGGCTTATCATCACCTTCTGCAACAGATAGCACAACTATTTTGCCGGCTTCTCCAAGTTCAAAAGCCGATGGACAAACCAGATTGCCTACATTCTCGATAAGAATCAAATCCAAATCTTCGACAGGTAATTGTTTGAGTGCCCGGCTTATCTGCGGCGCTGATAAATGGCAGGCGCCTTCGGTGTTTATCTGAATGGCCGGAGCTTCGGTCGCTCTGATTCTCTCAGCGTCTATATCGGTCTGTATATCACCTTCAATAACGCCGACTTTAATTTTAGCCTTTAGGTCGCTTATCGTTCTGACAAGGATTGTAGTTTTGCCCGAGCCGGGAGATGATATCATATTAAGGCATAATTTCTTCCGCTCGCTCAAAAACAGAATGTTTTCAAAAGCATGCTTTTCATTTTCGATGAGAATTTTCTTACCAATGTCAATCTTTTTCATAGTATTAGTCCGTTTGTAGTTCTATTTCTTCAAGTATCAAAGGTGCATCAGCCATCAGCACAAAATCTTCACTGCCGCACTTCGAACATTCCGGCGACGAAAATTCAATATCGAACTTTTCATTACAACTCCTGCATTGTCCCTTTATCGGCTTGTGCTCTACCTGGAGTTTCATGCCTTCGTACGATGTGCCTTTAGTGATTGCATCGAAAGCAAAACAAAGCACTTCGTCATTGATAGGGTTAAGCGTACCGCAACTTATTCTGGCGCCGATGGGCCTGGCGTTATGTTTTGCGGCTTCATCTGATATTATCGTAAGCAGGCTCTCGGCCACGGACATTTCGTGCATCAGCATATCCTCGGCAGTTCTCGCCCGTATGGCATCTGCACAATTCTTTTTCCACCTATTTGAGTTATTATTTCCACCAGAGGCACATCACTGCTTCGACAAACTTCACCGATTACTTTTGCTTCTTTACCCAACGGATGTTTTTTACAAATCCCCAGGCAGTCATTCACTGATTCCGGCGAGACAATCGCTATAAATTTGCCTTCATTTGCGATTGTCAGCACGTCGAAACCAAGCATGTCTGCGGCTGCCTGCACCACCGGTTTGATCGGTATATCAACTTCGCGAATTTCCATGCTCAGCCCGCTGCCTCTTGAAATTTCATTAAGACTCGAGGCCAGTCCGCCGCGTGTCGGGTCCCGCATAAATTTTATACCGCTCGTATTTTCCAACAGTTCGCAGGTTAAGCCCGCCAGAGCCGCACAGTCGCTCTGCATTTGCGATTGAAATTTGATATCCTCCCGCTGTGAAATGATCGTCATCCCGTGGTCGCCTATAGAGCCGTTTATAATGATTTTATCCCCGACGGCAATCTTGCCTAATCCCATATCCACGCCGGTCAGCTTTACCCCTATCCCCGCTGTGTTTATAAAAATCCTGTCGGCGGCGCCGGCTTCAACCGTTTTGGTATCGCCTGTAACAATATTGACATTATTTTGTCGGGCGGTTTCGCCTATACTGGCTAAAATCCTGTCGAGTAATTGAAATTCAAGACCATCTTCGATTATCAATGACAACGAAAGAGCAATGGGCCTCGAACCGGCGACAGCTAAATCATTTACTGTTCCGCAAACAGCTAATTTTCCGATATCTCCGCCGTTGAAGAACAATGGTTTTACGACGTAGCTGTCGGTAGTAAAGCACAGCGATTTCGAAGTGACATTAAGCTTTGCCGAATCACCCAACTCCGAGAGAGTTTCATTATTTAAGCTTGGTAGAATATGATGGCGGATTAGGTCGTCCGTTAGTTGTCCGCCGCCGCCGTGTGCAAGCAAGATTTTGTCGTTTTTATTTTCAGTCATCAGTTAATGTGCTCTTTCCCGGCCGTATTTAAACCACGCCGCACAAGCCCCTTCGGAGCTTACCATACAAGGCCCAATAGGTTCCTGTGGCGTACAGTTTTTTCCAAAAAGTTCACATTCCGTCGGTTCTATCAATCCGCACAATACTTCACCGCATCGACATCCTGTTTTTTCTTCGCTCGGTATTTCTTTTATTTTGAATCTTGTAAAGGCATCGAATCGGCTGTATTTTTCTTTTAATTGAAGCGTGCTTTTGTCTATCTTTCCAAGTCCCCGCCAGTAGCCGTCAACTGGCTCGAAGCACTCGGCTACGATATTTTGTGCAGCGATATTGCCTTCTTTGGTGACCACCGCATCATACATCGATTTAAGCTCGGCCTTCCCGGATTCGAGCTGCCGGCAAATTTCACCGAGTCCTTCCATTATTTGCAGCGGCCCAAAGCCGGCCACAACGCACGGCCTATTAAAATCTTCCACAATCTCAGTAAAAGCTCCATAGCCAATTATCACACTGACGTGCCCGGGACAAAGAAAGGCATCTATCTTATCATTTTTTGCGCTCAAAAGTGCCCGCATCGCGGGAACAACCAGTTTGTGTCCGCTCAAAATGCAGAAATTATCGATGGGCTGCTGGGCCGCCTCTTTTACCACCACGGCGGTGGCTGGAGCAGTGGTCTCAAAACCTACTGCAATGAACACGACTGTTTTATCAGGATTGTCTTTAGCCAATTGCAGTGCATCTTCGCTACTGAGAACAACTTTGATGTTGGCTTTTGCCTGCTTTCTTTCGAGCGAGCTGTTTTTGCCGGGAACTCGAATCATATCACCGTACGTGGCGATTAAACAATCGTCTCGGTCCGCTAATTGCAGAACGGTATCGATATAGCCCTGGTCTGTAACGCAGACGGGACAGCCCGGCCCGGATAAAAGTTTCAATTCCTTCGGCAAAGTTGACCGTATTCCGCTTCGGAAAATAGAGACTGTGTGAGTACCGCAAACCTCCATTATATTGATTTGTCGACCTAATTGCTTACAGGCGGCCTGGCAAAGATTTTGTGCTTTTTGAATTCTATCGAGCATAATTTAACGCTGTCATTTCTGTGAGAACATAGGTACCGTCGCTGTCCGTAATCACAATTATCCGGAAATCTTATCTGGTGTGTCCTGGAGTTCGTTAATTTCTGCAATAATCTGCCAGGTCTTTTTTGCTTCTTCTTCATCGACGAGTGAGATGGCAAAGCCGGCATGTATCAACACTAAATCCCCTAATTTAGCTTCCGGCAGAAGTGTAGTTTTAGCCTTCCAGCGATTGCCCATAGCATCTACAACAGCCCTGTCCCCATCCAGTTCAATTATTCTTGCGGGTATTGCCAAGCACATATGTTACCTCATTGTTCATATTTTAGTATTTCATCATGGCGGCACCCTCAAACTTGTTTGGTGACGCTTCAACTGAGTTTTGCTGCAATTGCCGCCTGGCCCAGTGAAATTCCACCATCGTTCGATGGGACGTCCTGGTTAAATAATACGGAAAAACCAGCTTTCTTCAAGAGTTTAATGCAGCGAATAATCAAATATCGATTACAAAATACTCCGCCACTTAGCGCAACTGTGTTTAATTTTGTACTTTCTCTCGCTGAATTGGCCATTTCGAGCAGGCCTGCGGCAAGGCAATTGTGAAATTTTGATGATATAATTGCGATGCTCTTGTTGTCCCTGATGTCAGTGATTAATTGCTTAATCATCCTGCCAAAATCAAGCTGCACAGGTTCTCCGAAGATGTTTATTAGCTCAAAATCATATTGCTCTTCAATCTCACCGGCAATTGCCGCCTCCAGTGCCATCGGCAATTGAGCTTCAAAATTATTATAGCCACCTAAGCCCAGCATGGCGGCAACAGCATCGAAAACACGCCCTAAGCTGGAAGTCTCAACGCAATTGATACCTTTCTCAAGTTGCTCTGATATAATCTGCAGCCTTTTTGTGTCGGGTTCGATCCGTTCAAGTAGCCACTCGAATTCCTGTAAATTAAAATTTTTGCCGTATGTTTTTTGTAATAATGACAAGACAGGCCTGACAGCTTCTTTACTTGCCTTATCAGCGCCGGCCAACTGGTAATAAGCCAAATGGCCGAACCGCTCAAATTTTTCCAAAGATGCTA
>CAZIAN010000230.1:0-7455 GCA_964537355.1 uncultured Pirellulales bacterium
GGAAATAGACTTCAATGGAGAGAAAGTAGTATTCGGTCCCGGTGATGGAGTTTTTATTCCTGCAGGCCAGGAACACAAGCACAAAGGCCGAGTGCTTACGGACAAAGTAAAAGCAATACTGGTCGAAGATGTTTAACCTGGATCGGTAAATGAGCCCTGTCGTAAGGCAATAGAAATGGAAGCATTTCAAACAGTTATACTGCCAATCATTTTTATTTCAACCTTAACGCGGTCAACATTTGGCTTTGGGGATGCGGTGGTCGCCATGCCATTGCTGAGTATGGTTGTCGGCCTGAATGTCGCTACTCCGTTGGTAGGATTAATGGGAATTACTTCCTCTGCGACTATTCTCATCAGGCACTGGCGCCACGTTCATTTCAAAAGTATATGGTTGTTAATAGCCCCTACGCTAATAGGAATACCAATTGGGGTGTTGTTGCTCAAAGGCGTGTATGAAGATTTAATGAAATTAATTTTAGCCGGTGTGATAATCATTTTTTCTCTTTATAAGATATTCAAGCCTAAGTTGTTTACATTAACAAACGACAAATATGCATACATTTTCGGATTTATAGCCGGAATCCTGGGAGGTGCCTACAATACGAACGGCCCACCAATCGTTATTTACGGCTCGCTCAGGCGATGGGAACCGGAAAATTTCCGCGCTACATTGCAAGGTTACTTTTTACCGACGGGCTCAATGATTGCTTTAGGTCATTGCCTTGGAGGTTTTTGGACTAAAACTGTGATGCTGAATTATATCATTTCACTGCCAATTATTTTAATTGCAATATTTGCAGGCGGAAGGCTTAATTGTAAAATCCCAAAGGGTAAATTTGATAATTACGTTTATACTTGCTTAGTCGTTTTAGGAATTGTTCTATTAATTGACACTTTCAGATGAAAAAAATAAATGGAGTCAATTTATGAGTGCGAAATCTGAAGAGGCGGTAGAAAGATTCAAAAAGGGTTTTAATTGCTCTCAGGCCGTGGCAGGAACTTTCAGTGAGCAGTTTGGCCTCGATTGCGATAAAGCTTCTAAAGTAGCAACAGGATTTGGCGGCGGAATGCGCATGGGTGGTACGTGCGGGGCGGTTACGGGGGCTTTTATGGTTCTCGGATTAAAATATGGAAACAGCATGGCAACAGATAAGGAAGCAAAGGCAACAACGTATAAACAAATCGAAGAATATACAAGCAGATTCAAAAGCCGCAACAATTCAGTCGCTTGCAGAGAACTGCTTGGGTGCGATATAAGTACGCCCGAGGGAATGAAAGAAGCAAAAGGAAAAGGTCTTTTTTCTTCGACATGCCCACAGATGGTGCAGGATGCTGCTGAAATCCTCGAAGAAATGCTGAATGAATAGAAACAATCGTAATAATATTGAAAAAAGATACAAATGAGAAATTTAAGTACAAAATTAAGAGAATCCCTTTTACAAAAAGGCGCCTGCCTGGTCGGATACGCGGATGTAAGTGACCTTTCTTATGAGGTCATGGACGGCTTAACAAAAGCGATATCTATAGCCGTAGCTCTCAATCCGTCGGTCATTAGTGAAATATCAAAAGGCCCGACTATAACGTACTATCAGGAATATAACAGGGCAAACAATTTACTCTCCGACTTATGCGGCTATGCCGCCGATATCCTCATATCAGAAGGGCACAAAGCTGTCGCGCTCGAGCCTACTATAAAGGTAGTCAATTTAAGCAACATCGATGAACACCTGCCGCACAAAACCGTCGCGACAAAAGCGGCTCTCGGCTGGATAGGAAAATCCGCATTACTTATAACAAAAAAATACGGCCCGGCCATTCGCCTTGCAACCGTGCTTACCGATGCAGACCTGGATACAGCCGAACCGATAGAACAGTCAATGTGCGGCGATTGCCGCGACTGTGTTGACCATTGCCCGGCAAAAGCTATTAAAGGAAACAACTGGCAGCATGGATTCCCACGGGATTCGATATATGATGCATTTGTCTGTTGTGAAACAGCGAGAAAACTCTCTAAAAAGATTGATGTACAATCAACTATTTGCGGCATTTGCATTAATGTTTGCCCCTGGACACAAAAATATATTTCGCTTGAACAACAAAGTTAAGAAATGCAAAATGCTGAAAATTACTCCGGCACAAACAAACGAAGATTTTGATATTGCAAAAAAACTCTCTGTCGAATATGTATTTATAAAGCTAATCCTCTATATAAAAATCTGAAAGCCGGGGGGCACATGAGGAAGGAAAAAAAATGAACAAGGTAAAATACAGGATTCTAATCGGACTTCTATGGTTGCTCATTGCGGGGCCGGTTTTGGGTGCCGAGACGGTCTATGACGTTCGGGACTTCGGGGCTAAACCCGACGGCAAAACGCTGTGCACCAATTCCATTCAAAGAGCCATCGACAAATGCGCCGCCGACGGCGGCGGGACTGTTTACCTGGGCCCTGGAACTTTTCTGTCAGGCACTATCTATATGAAAAGTGGTGTAACGCTTAAGCTCGATCCCGCCTGTACACTCTTAGGCAGTAAAAATCTAAAGGATTATCCCGAGACTATACAGGCCTTCAGGTCGTACACCGACAATTATACGAACAAGAGCTTAATCTATGGCGAAAAGCTCGAGAAAATCGCCATCATCGGAAGCGGCATCATAGACGGTCAGGGAGCTTCGTTCAAAGGACCATATATGGTGCGGCCCTATATGATTCGTTTTATTCAGTGTCGAAATGTCACAGTAAAGGACGTAACAATTAAAAATTCCCCTATGTGGGTACAGCACTACCTCGCTTGTGATGATGTGCGCATAAGCGGAATCACGGTCAGAAGCATTGTAAACGCTAACAATGACGGCATCGATATCGACTCCTGCGAGAGAGTCATCATTTCCGACTGCAACATACTTTCAGGAGACGATGCCATCGTGCTAAAGAGCACCTCGGCCAGAGTATGCAGAAATGTTGTCGTCAGCAATTGCGTCCTCAGCACCCGCTGTAATGCACTGAAGATGGGCACCGAATCCAACGGCGGTTTTGAGAATATCGTAATGACCGGCTGTTCGATTTATGATACACGTCTGGCGGGGATAGCGCTGGAGATAGTAGATGGTGGCACAATGGATATGGTCATCGTCTCGAATATTACAATGAACAAAGTCGGAGCGCCGATATTTGTACGGTTAGGCAACCGTGCCAGACCCTTCAAAAAAGACATGGAAAAGCCGGGCATCGGTATAATGCGCAACATTACGATAAGCAATATCGAAGCGACCGGCGCCAACGCAACAGGCTGCGCGATTTCAGGACTGCCGCAGGCAAAAATCGAGAACCTTACACTAAGCAACATTCGGCTTTCATTCGCAGGCGGCGGAACCAAAGAGGACGCCGATAGAGCCGCCCCTGAAAAACCGGATGCCTATCCGGAATACTCAATGTTCGGAAGACGACTGCCGGCCTACGGATTTTATTGTCGTCACGTTAAGGGACTAAAACTGCTCAACGTGCAGCTTCAGTTAGCAAACGCCGATCAGCGTCAGTCAGTGGTCTTCGAAGATGTTGAAGATGCGCTGATTGACGACCTTACAGGCCCGTATCCACCAGGGGCAGATTCGACAATCAGACTAAACGATGTCAAAGAAGTTTATATCCGCGGCAAAAACAACTGAGCATTTATTGAATTACGGAGAATGATTTTATGATTTTAGGTAAGTATTCTTTCGGAATCGGCGACAGGTTCAGCCACCAGGGCAAACCGCAATTGGCAGCCTTGATTAAGGCGAAAGAACAGGGTCTTGACATTACGCCTGTCTGGAACAAATCGCACAGGGAGCATACTATCATAGGAACAAACCACGCAGACACGCGCAAAGAGGCCGACGATGCAGTAGCCGCCTATGGATGGAACGGGCCGTATCTGGTGGACGCCGACCATATCGGTTTGAATAATGTAGATGAATTCATTGAGGTCAGCGATTTTTTTACGCTTGATGTGGCAGACTACATCGGCAAAAAGGCCGAAGAAGCTGACGTTAAATCCTTTGTCCGAAAGTACGAAAAATATACCGGTACGCTTGCGATTGACGGAATTGATGAAACTTTTGATATCAGCGAGGAGCAAATCACCGCAATAGCCGACAAGTCTCTTACCGCGGTTAAGCAGGCGGGCAAAATTTATCGTCATATCGCAGAAGCCAAAGGCGCAGACAATTTCATTACGGAAGTATCAATGGATGAGACCGACCAGCCGCAAACGCCCGCCGAGATGTTCTTTATCCTGGCCGCTATTGCTGAGGAAGGCATTCCGGCCCAGACCATAGCACCAAAATTTACGGGCCGATTCAATAAAGGCGTTGATTACGTCGGTGACATTAGTGGTTTCGCAAAAGAATTTGAAGAAGACGTGGCCGTGGTTGCTTCCGCGGTCAAAGAATTCGGCTTACCCAAAAACCTGAAACTCAGCATTCATTCCGGCAGTGATAAATTTTCAATTTACACCCCGATCACCGGGATAATCAAAAAATTCGATGCCGGGCTCCATATTAAGACGGCCGGCACAACGTGGCTGGAAGAGCTGATCGGCCTGGCTATGGGCGGAGGTGATGGCTTATTAATCGCAAAAGAGGTGTATTCCAAGGCGCTGTCGCGAATGGACGAGCTTTGCGGGCCGTATGAGACGGTTATCGATATCGACACAATGAAACTACCTTCCGCACAGGACGTTGATAAATGGAACGGACAAAGATTTGCCTCGGCGCTGCGGCATGACCAGTCCTGCGAGTATTATAACCCCAACGTACGTCAGCTTCTTCACGTTGCGTACAAAGTCGCCGCTGAGATGGGGACACGCTTTTACGATGTCCTTGATAAATACGAGGATGTCATAGCACAGAACGTTACAGAGAACATCTACGCTCGTCATATAAAGCCGCTATTTCTTAAATAGCGAGTATCCCAGCTAAAAAACACGCTTTATTGCAGCATTGTATATCGAGCAATTTTGCAGAAAATGACCAGAGGCTGCCGATATAGATTACGTCTATTGATTGACACGAGGTTTGATTGCGCATATCGTGTCTTTTTTATCGGACTGTACAGGAAACAAGAAACGTGGCAAAAAAGAAATCATATAAGAGAGTCTCCAAAGACGAAACATCACGTTTCGGGGCCAGGGCCGCCCTGATTTGCATCGGGATCGGTACGTGCCTAATTATTTTGTGCAGTTGCCTTAGTTTCGACATCGGTGACTGGCCAAGCAAATTTGTTTATCCTCAGAATACCCCCCCCGCCAACTGGTGCGGAACGGTAGGTGCGTTCTGTGCATATTATTTGCTGTATTATATCGGGCCGGGGGTGTTTGTCATATTAGTCTCTGCCATTTGTTTTCTATTTGCCAGGCTTAAACATAAGCAATTGAACCAGCTTGTTTTGCGGTCAATCGGCCTTGGGCTAACGACAGTGGCGGCTTCGATGAGCTTCCAGTGTTTATGGCCATACCGGTTCTTTAATTTCCCTATGGGCTCGGGAGGGGTACTCGGTATCGGGGCGGCCCAGTTGATGCGAAACAATTTTGCATCGTTGGGCACTTTCATATTAGTCTTGGCAATCTGGGCCGTCGGAACTATTTTGCTGGCGGATAATTTCATATTGTTTGTTCTGCAGGCGTTCGATTTCGGCTTTAAAAAATTAACAGGCGTAGCAGTTCCGGCATGGTCGGCAACAAAGCAGTCGGCCATAATCGGACAGGGCCTGACCGATATATGGCAGAAACTAAGCGCCAGGCAAAAGCCGCTGGTAGTTAACAGCGAAGTTCCGAAACGCCCGGAAGTTGCACCACTCAAGCCCCTGAATATTATCCCTCTTATAAACTCACAAAGTCAAAAGGCAGGTAGCCCAAAAGCCAAGGCATCCAAAAGCTCGCCGGTTCAGCCTTCTTATGATGATTATGAGCTGCCGCCGTTGGATTTGCTGGCTGAGCCGGAATACGGTTTTACTGCCGTGCAGGAGAAGGTCGTCAAAGCCAAGGCGATATCTCTTGAGAGGCTGCTGTCGGAGTTTAATATCAATGCGAGGGTTGTTGCTGCCGAGACGGGCCCCGTCGTAACCATGTTTGAACTGGAGCTTGCAGCCGGCGTGAAAGTCAGCCAGATAGCCTCGCTGGCAAACGATATGGCCCGTGCCCTTGGCGTCGGAGCGGTTCGCGTTGTCGCCCCTCTGCCGGGTAGGCATACGATTGGCATCGAGGTGCCGAACAGCGAAAAAGAAAAAGTCCGCATGAAGAGTATGATGGAGCTGGCAGGCAGCAAGCCGGGGAGGATGCAGATACCGCTGTTCCTCGGAAAGGATTCTTCCGGAGAAGCTCTCGTTTCGGACCTGACCAAAATGCCGCATTTGCTTATCGCCGGTACGACCGGCTCCGGCAAGAGTGTGTGTATAAACAGTATCGTAATCGGCATATTGCTTACGAAACGGCCCGACGAAGTAAAGTTGATTCTGATTGACCCGAAAATGGTCGAGATGACGGCGTTCAATACCATTCCGCACCTGATGTGCCCGATAGTTACCGAGACTTCAACGGCCGTTCAGATTCTTGAATGGGCCACCGTGAAGATGGACGAGCGTTACGCCCTGCTGGCCGAGGCGAGGGTCAAAAACGTCGCTGAGTATAACAGGCTCGGTGCCGAGGAGGTCATCAAGAGGTTTAATCCGAGCAGTAAAGAGGAAGAAGCAAAGATTCCAAAGAAACTGCCCTATATTGTGATAGTAATCGATGAGCTGGCGGATTTGATGATGACCGCGGCCAAGGAAATTGAAGCTTATATCGTCCGCCTTGCCCAGAAGAGCCGGGCGGTAGGTATTCATATTATTTTAGCCACACAGCGGCCCCAGGCAACGGTTGTTACCGGCCTGATAAAATCAAATATGCCGACCAGGGTTGCTTTCCGTGTCGCCGCAAGGATGGACAGCCGGATTATCCTCGACCAGAACGGAGCAGAGACGTTGTTAGGTGAAGGTGATATGCTGTTTCTAAAGCCCGGCACAAGTGACCTTGTTCGCGCTCAGGGAACTTTTCTCGACGAGCCGGAGATAAAACGGGTCGTAAAGCATCTTAAGGACATCGCCGAACCGCAATTCCATCCAGAGCTGACTCAGCTCAGAAAGCTGGATCCGTCTGAGATGTGCAGGGATGAGCTTTTCGACGATGCGGTTCGGATTGTCTTGGAAACCAAACGCGGCTCCGTCTCATTGCTCCAGCGAAGACTGAGCGTCGGCTACGCACGGGCCTCAAGAATTATCGAGATGATGGCCGGCGCCGGGATACTCGGCGAAGACAAAGGCAGCCAGGCACGCGAAGTCATGATGACCCTGGAAGAATACGAGAACATTCGTGAGCAGATGGAAAGAGAAGAAGCAATGGAAGAACCGGAAGCTGAAAACCCCGCATCCGCCGAACCGGCCT
>CAZIAN010000231.1:0-7443 GCA_964537355.1 uncultured Pirellulales bacterium
TGGTGCAATGTCCACGGCGGATATATCTATGCGTTCATAATGCTTGTTCCGTTTATAGGTTTGCATCTGTTTACCAACTTCAATAAAAAATGGACTGCTATTTTGTACAACGTTACCGCCTGGCCTTTCTTATATTTCGTCCTTTCCAGAGCGGGTTTGACGTTGCCGTCCTTTTTGTTTTCAATCCTCGTGATAGTTTTGGATATTCTGCTGATATTTTACAAGAAGAATCTTGTTTCGATCGGATGGAAGGGTGTGTATCATACCATTGGCGCTGCTTTTGCTGCATTTGTGGCCGTGGTTTTGTTCAATCCTTTTCATTTAACGAACCTGACTCATACTTTTGTTATCAGTGTGAGCAAAAACGCAGCGAGATGGCGTAACATTCACGAGTGGCATCCGGCTTTTGACTGGACTAATCCCGTCGGTACTGCGGTGCCTTTTTTAGTGATGTACATTATGGGCTGGGCGGCTCTTTTGGCCTGGGCTGTTGTGCTGATAAAAACTTCCAAGTCTGTTGACCGGCAAACTACGCGGAAAATGAAAATTTCCGTAGGTTATGAATGGCCGAAGTTAGATTTGTCGCTGATGCTTATTGCCGCTCTTACGATTTATATGGCGGTGCGTTCTCGCAGGTTTATTCCTATAGCGGCCATCGCGGCCTGCCCGATCATAGCAATGTTGATTGACCAGATTGTTCGAGCAATTTCAGCATTTATAAACTTTCGGAAAAACAAACATCTGGCTGTCGGGGTGATGGGGTATAATCTGCAATTATTTTTTGTTTTGGCCGGCGCGATGCTTGTGATGTATTTCGGTGTATGGTGGGGTCTTAAATTTAAGCGGGTTTATCTGGATTCATGGCCTCGCGACGCGAAATTTACATCGATGTTTATGCGGATGACCGACTCGGGCCAAAAGCCGTTTTATGCCACGAGATTTATTAAAGATAACAAGCTAAAAGGAAATATGTTTAATTACTGGACAGAGGGCGGCTTTATAGCCTTCGGTCAGGAGCCCGACCCGAATACCGGCAAAATACCTTTAAAGTTATTTATGGACGGCAGGGCACAGGCGGCTTATGACCGCAGATATTTCGATTTATGGACGGATATTATGGGTGGCGGCCAGAATATGACAGGGTTCATACTTTATCAGGCCGCACTCAAGAAGCAGAATTTAACCAGTGAGGATTATGTAAAGATCGGTCAATGGATGGACGAGCAGCTAAGAAAGTATAACGTCTGGGTAGTGTTAATGCCTCAGTCAAATTGCAGCATGCCTCCGCGGGGTGAATATTATACTAAAACATCCTATCACGCCTTGCAGGGCCTTGAACGTAATCAGAATTGGCGTGTTGTTTTCTTCAATGACAAGCAAAAATTGTTCGTAGATATAGCAACACCGCAGGGCAAGGAGCTATTTGACGGCATATTTGACGGTAAAACCCTTTACCCGGACGATTACCACCGGAACCTTATTTGTGCCCATAGCTGGCTTTACTATCGTACGGGAATATTAGAGAAGAAGAAGGGTTTTGATTTTGCCGTCAAGGCCTTCGAATTGAATGACTCGCCTGCGCCTATGATGGAAATAATACTCGTAGCGGCGAGGTTCGCCGAGATAAGACCCCACGTTCAAAAGTTTTGCGAAGATTATATCAAGAGATTTACAGACAATGAAGCTAAATGGGCCAATGAGGACGGTTATCGTGACAGACTTGAAGCGGGACGGTTAGCAGCCTATTATCTTGAGAGTGTCGCCAAGGCTCAGAAAAACACGGAACTGGTGGACTTGTACCGGGCTCAACAAAACAAATATGTAAGTGAACTGATAAGGGTGTCTCTAATCAAGAGGTGGTAAATAAATCAGTGCATAAGTCTTATGCTCTTTGTTTTTTATTATGACTGAGACGGCAAACAACGTTTCCATCAGTGTTTTTTTCCCCTGCTATAACGAACAGGGCAATATCACCGGCGTAGTAGAAAAGGCACTTGCCGTTTTGGAAAAACTCAATGCCGACTTCGAAGTAATTATCGTTGACGACGGCAGCAGTGACAGCACAGGCAATATTGCCGATGAACTTGCCGGCGGAAATGACAGGATCAAAGTTGTGCATCATCAGACCAATCTTGGATACGGGGCGGCGCTGCAATCGGGTTTCAAAGCGGCGACAAAAGAGCTTGTCTTTTATACAGACGGGGACGGCCAGTTCGATATTAATGAAATGCCACCACTACTGGGATTGATGGAGCAATACGATATTGTTAGCTGCTATCGACTGAACCGTCAGGACAACCTCATGCGCAAAATCAACGGCTGGTGCTGGACGAGACTTGTTTGCCTGCTGTTCGGCATGAAAATCCGCGATATCGACTGTGCTTTCAAGTTATACAAAAGAGAAATATTTGATAATATTAAGTTAGTAAGTACCGGGGCCCTTATCGATGCTGAAATTTTAGCTCGTGCTGTTCGCAAAGGTTATCGTGTGGTACAGCAGGGCGTCCATCATTATCCGCGGACGGCCGGGGCACAAACCGGAGCGAATTTGCGTGTGATTCTTCGTGCATTTAAAGAATTGTTCAGATTGTGGAAACAAATCCGAAAAGACTGAATTCGCAGATTTAAAATAAGATTAACACAAATTCTGAAACAGGAAATATGAACAAGAGAAAGGTAAATCTGTTTATCTACGGCTCGCTGCGTGACAGTCGAATCTTCAAATCGGTGAGCGGTTTAAGTTTTAGCAGGAAGGCATCCAAAGTTGACGGTGAGACCCTTTGGGCTGAGCCGGCCTTTCTTGCTCATTATCGAAAGGTCAGCCCGGACAATGTTTATTTCTATGCCGTTTCATCTCCATCGTCAAAGATTGAAGGGCTGGTGGTCTATGATATTCCCGCCTGGGCGATGGCGGAAATCGACAGGTATGAAGGCAAGCGTTATGAAAGAGAAATGGTGCAAGTCAGCACGGCAAATGGTTCGGTGAAAGCACATGCTTACCTTGTAACTCACAGCTCGATGAAGAAACACTTTGGGGACAGGTTTCATGTTAATCTTATACACGAGCTTTGGCTTCGAAAACGCATTGAGAAATTCATCAAAAGGCATATCCGGCCCGGCGAGCGTACGGCGGATGCGGAATCGGAGCGTCGTGCAGACCGGGAACTGCTCGCGACGACCGAACGTGATCTTGTGATGACCCATTATCACAGCGATGCCGTCAGCGATTATTATCTTGAACATGAGCTGGACAGGCCCCGGCCGACCATAAAACACTTATACAGCGACCCGGAAACCAGGCCGTTTATGAACAACTATCTGGCCCTGGTTATCAAACAGGTTCTGCTAAATCAGCTCGATGATCAAATCCAGTCCAGATACCGGTTTGAACTTGAGCACATGCATATTTCAGAGCGGTATTTTAAGCGGTCGGTCAGTATTCTTGCGGCTTTACAAATGGTAAATGCAAACAGCAAGGCCGTAGATTTGATTATTAGAAAATGTCTTCAAACAATGCCATGTGACAAGCACGACCTCATTGATTATATCAAATACGCCGTACGTGCATCTAATAGTATGTTTGATGCACGCATTGCACAAGCAAATCTGAGACGAATTCATTCGAGTCTTCAGCCGGGGCTGGTTCCGTTAGGCGCAGAGATTGAACTGAGCAATCTTGGTCCCGCGGCGGTCAACCCCCAAAAGAGCATACAAAACAAGAAAGATCCGATATATGACGGATTTAAGTATTTCTATGATTTTCACCTGGATGTTTTGTCCTGGAAACTTGGTGGATATATTGACGACCACACAGGCTCAGCCGACCAGGGCCGGCGGTGCGGTTTTCTGGAGCTTGCTCCGGGACGGCTGAATATTCGGGGAGAACTTTCCCGGCCGGCAACTTCAGATCCTTGGCTTCTGAATAAGTTGATACACGAGATAACCAATTTCTATGACGTTCGCCCGCATAGCCTGCATCTTTCTTTCCAGCTCCGAAAAAGACAGATCGAGAATCAACAAATATTACCTCTGGGTTTTGTTAAGTGCTTACTTTTGCTCGGCGGTGGTCCTGAGCGAAAGAAAACAGGCAGATTCTGGGTTTCAAGAATGGGTCACAATGAGATAACACAATATTCCAATCGTCTTTCATCGGCCTTGCCGGATTCAACCGGGGAACAGAGTGAAGAGGCAAATGGCGAAGAGCTTGTATTTGCCAGGTCGAGCAAGCGCAGGTGGTATCTGGGTGGAGGGGGTATTGCAGATAAGCCGCCGGCCCAGGCGACTACGTATGTTCATCAGTATAAATTTATTCGTCTTGGAGAAAAGACCAATTATGAGCCGTTAATCATGTGTCTCAAAGGTCTTCAGCTTGATTACAATCCCGGTGATTATTTAACCGCTGAACAGTTATGCAGCAGCAGGAAATTACGGCTGGAATACGAAGAATTAAAGCAATGGGCTGCGGAACCTACTCAGATAAGCTCACGAACAATAAGCAAATTTTTAAAAACCGTAAGGAACGGCCTGATGAACGAAGGACACCATCGGCCCGCTCACAAATTGCACTATATAGACTGGGCGCTCAACACTATAAGCGTGCAGTTGCGAACATTCAATGAGCAAGTGAAACTCGGGTTATAGGGCTTTGGCCTGATATATTGAAAGCCGTGAGCTTCTGAGCGACTCACGGCCATTCAATATTGTATATACGCCCCCCTCCGGAAGAACCCGGCAACGTATATAAGGGTTATAATTTTGCAATTAAGAACGGCGGAACATTGATTTACTATTTGCAATTTCCGGTTTTCGGTTTCAATCGGCAATAGCAAATGGTAAATCAGCAATTTTCTCAGCTATCAGTTCGAGCTTGTCTTTCATCAATCTTTTGCTTTATGAATCTTGCAGTACGCCAGGCAACGTCCTTACTAAACTCAAAGCACTTTTGCAATCCTGAGTTCACAGAATTTTTGAACTCATCTGATTTAACCGCCGAAAAAACAGAGCTTTTTTCTTCCACACCGGCCTTTACACTTCGAAAAAACGAAGAATTAGCAGATGCGTTGGCATTGTTTTCAGGGGCGGGCGCCAAAGTATAAATCGCAGTCGCAAAGCCTCCAAAATAGACCACCAGCATAAAAACGAGTTTAGCTCTCCATCCTCTCATAAATTTTCTCCCTTCCTAAGCAATATATTATCGGCTGGTCCCCTCCGCCAGCCTTTGGATTTACCTCTATTATAAATTTAATAAAAAAGTCCGCAAATGGCAAGTGTAAAGTGCAAAAAACTGCGATATTTACCTTAATTTCCAAATAATTATTGGCATAGTGCTATCAGTTTTACTCTTATATAATGAGCTTGTGGGCAAGCATTATGGGAATAAATTCTGCCATTTAGAAGATGACAGGATTTGTTTGTTTATGGCTGATTTTTATCCAACACTTCTTTCAATGTTTTGCAGACAATTGCTACTTCATCCTTAGTCAGGTTGTTATGAAACGGCAGGGCGATAGTGCTTTTACAGACGGCTTCTGTAACAGGAAAGTCGCCCTGGTTATAGCCGAACAGCTCAACGATAAATGGCTGAAGGTGCACTGGAGGGAAATAATTGCTGACCTGGATGTTTTCGTTTCTCATGGCGTGTAGAATACGCTCCCGGTGGTCCAAAGTAAAGCCCTCTGCCAGCCGAACGACGAATACAAACCAACTCATATCACAGCCATCGGGCTCGGTGGGCACTATTAGTCTGGACTCGTCAGCGAGCATTTGCTGATACCATTTGGCTACCTGGAGGCGTTTTGTTTTGATTTGGTCTATTCTCGATAGCTGCGCGATTCCGAGCGCACAATTTATATCACTCAAGCGGAAATTATAACCCAGTCTGTCGTGTCCGAGCCATGTGCCGTCGGGTCCCCTTCCCTGATTTCGAAGTGATACGCACATATCGGCCAGAGAATCGTCGTTGGTCAGAATCATCCCGCCTTCGCCGGTGGTTATCTGCTTGTTCGGATAGAAGCCGAATACGCTCATCGTGCCGAATGTCCCGGCCTTTTTACCGTTCAATTCAGAACCGAGTGCTTCGCAACTGTCTTCTATTACGGACAAATTGTGTTTTTTAGCAATTTCGGAGACCTTGTCGAGGCCGGCAGGATTGCCGAAAACCTCCACGGGCAAAATGGCTTTTGTCCGGTCTGTAATTCGAGCTTCGATTTTTGCAGGGTCGATATTAAGGTTTTCCGGGTCAATGTCAACAAAGACTGGTTTTGCGCCGGCCATCATGACCGAAGACGCTGAGGCAATGAAAGTAAATGGTGTTGTAATAACTTCATCACCCGTGGTGATTTCCAGAGCCAACATAGACAAGAACAATCCGCTGGTTCCGCTATTTACGGCAACAGCCCGTTTTGAGCCGGTGTAGTCGGTAAAAGCCTTTTCAAATTCCATTAGCTTAGGACCGAGCGAAAGATCGGGGCCGCGAAGCACCTCACAGACCGCATCGATTTCTTTGGCGGTTATGTCCGGGCGAGACAAGTATATCTGCATATATAAAACTCCTTTTCCCGAATTGTACCGCCACCGACCGATAAATCAAAGATATTTTGAGTACTCGATGCTTGCGGAGGAACAATTCAATATCTGCGGTTTCCGTCTGAAACCGAAAAAGTCTTCTTGTCTTTATCGGACGTAGTGGTGCCGAAATAAATGTTTATTTGTTACTTCTATACGGATTTTGCGAAATAAAACGGCGGGGACTTGAAAATTGCATTTTGAATGTTAAACAACCTTCGATTTAGAACCGATTAAACATACAGTTTGAATATCATTCGTAGTGGTAGGAATCTTGAAATGGCAAAAGGCAAAGACGTACTAACGACGGGCGACGTAGCCAAGATTTGTCACGTTGCTCCCAGAACGGTCTCGAAGTGGTTTGATAACGGCCAACTCAAGGGCTATCGCATACCGGGCAGCAAGGACAGGCGAATACCTGTCAGCGAGCTGGTTCGGTTTATGAAGATACATAATATGCCTACCTCGGCGCTTCCTGTGGGCAAAATCCGGGTACTTGTAGCAGACAGCAATGATAAGACCTCATCGGCTTTGGCGGATGTTTTGCGAAGTGAGGCCGACTACGAAGTCAAGACCGTCCGGAGCAATTTTGGTACAGGTGCGATAGTTCATAAATTTGCCCCTCATGTTTTGCTTGTAAGCCTTTTGTCCGAGGACATAGATGCGATGAGCATTTGTGAATGCATTCATACGCATGAGGATTTGAGGACTATTAAGATTATAGCACTCGTGAACAATTTAAGTGAATCTGAGTCCGAGGCCCTTTTGCAGAAGGGCTTCGACGGTTACGTACCTTACTCCGCTGATGCCAAGGAGGTCATCAGGAGGATTGAAGAAGCCACTGCAATTATTTATTAATCCTTAATCCTTAATCCTGCA
>CAZIAN010000232.1:0-7422 GCA_964537355.1 uncultured Pirellulales bacterium
CGGAACAAAAACAAACCCGGTAAAAAGAAATAACAAAACTAATATGGTAACTTTTCTCATGATTGTTTTGTCCTTATAAAGTCCATCCCTTATTTTGCTTCAATCAACAGGATCCAGTCGTTATTGTCCACGGCCTTGAAAGTCTGTGGGGATTGTTCGATTTTGCCGGCATTAAGCCAGCCGCCGGTGCGGGGATGGTACCAGCGAGCGGTTGCAGTTTTATTGAGTGATTCGGTGTCTATAGTGACGGAACCGCCTTCAGGCAGATAGACCACAGCTATGTCACCTTCATTTGATTTTGCCGCAGCGATGAATTTCGAGGCGTCTTTTGCTCCGGGCTGATCGATGATAATTTCCTGTGCAGGGACCAGTTTCCACCATTCGATTGACTTGAAGAACTGGCAGAGGTATTTCATGCTCAATGCGCCGGGAAGGTCTTTTGCGATGAACCATGGCGAGCCGAGACCTGTGCTGATGTGGTCGGCCGGAGCCTGCACCTTTGTGTGCCAGCCCCAGATTCCCTGGCCGCCGTAGGTTACGCCTGCTGTTGGAGAGACAAGCAGACTCCAATAGGCGGCGCGGCGGACGGAATGGTCGTTGTGAACTTTTCGATAAGTGTAGCCGTTGTGTGCTTCATAGTTGGGTTCGATATTGATTACAGGCAGGTTTGGTTTGTTGTTCCATTCTGTGGCGGGCGGGCCCTGGTTCAGCCAGCGGAAGGTTTTCTCGTCGTCACCGTGACCGCTCTGGTAACCGATAAAACTGAACCACGGCTCTTCGCGGAATTCTTTGCCGACCCAGCTTTTTCCTCTGACATGCATTGTTGCGAGGCGATGCTGGTCCTTGTTGAAGACCGCACGGCCGACACTCTTCCAGGTTTGGGCATTTTCGCCGCTGTAATTGCCATCGCCGCCGAGGAACCAGATTACCTGATGGGCGCCATATCTTGCTATCATGTATTCGGCCAGAACAATTTTCTGGTCTTCGGGTAGATAGTAGCCTGGATTTTCATCGCCGCGGATTGCCCATAGCAAAACCGGTACCGCGAGAAGTCCTGCGTCATTAATGGAATCGACGTATTTGTCTAAACGCTGGAAATATGCGGGATTGATGAAGATTTTGTCCTTGCCCAAAAAAGTGGGATTTCCCTCGGCGTCTGTTTTTGTCATACGCCATTGGGTCATTACAAACTGAATAGCGGTAAATTCTTTCCAGACTCGGTCTTTCAGAAAAATATTCCAGTCATTCAAATCGGAAAGTGCCGGGCCGCACCAGACGGTATCGGCCAGCCAGAAAAAAGGAGTACCATCAAAGTGTTCGAGGTATCGCCGATTTTCAGAGAGGCGCAATTCTCCATGCCTGAAAAGTGGAAGAACGCCCGTGTATTGTTTACATTGAAACGAGCCGGTCTGGTTGTGAAGCCCGTTATTATTTATATCCGTGCAGGTGGTTCTGTAAGTCCAGTTGCCCGGTTCATCCGGTGAAAATCGGATACGCCATAGGCTGCCTGCATCCCAGAAGGCAAGGAGCGTTCTTTTATTTCCAATCGGTGAAGTAAATTCAACCTTTACCTTAATATCCTGTAGAGGGTTGCCGTAATCATTTGTGCTTATTAATGTTTTCTCAAAGCGGGTCCATTGTTCAACAACAATAATGTTAGCGGCCGATGCGGAAGTGCTATAAGTGAGTGTCACGACAAGGCCAAGAACGAGAGTGGGCAGAAAAGAATAGATGTGTTTCATGATTGCCTCCTGAAAATATTATTGCCGAGCTTTTATGATTATCCTGCGAATTAAATGTCTTTTATTCCACGGGCAGGATTTATACAGTCTATTCTGTTGATTGTTTCACAGCGTAGAGTTTCTTCATTGTTGCAATATAGAGCACGCCATTGGCGGCGACGGGTGAGCCGTGTATGGGGCTGTCCAGCTTTATAGAACTGATAACCTTCTTGTTCCTGTCGGCGGCGAATACCCAGAAATTACCGCGCCTGGTGCCGATATAGACTTTTCCATCAGCCACAAGTGTCGAAGCCCATATTTCATTTCCAGTGTCGTGTGTCCAGTAAGGTTTTCCGGTTTTGGCATCTACGCAGTGGATATATCCTTCGCAATCTGCGACAAAAACCATGCCATCGTGGACAGAGGGCGTCGAACAGCAATGACCTTTGCTAAGTTCGTATGACCAAAGCTCACGGGAGTTTGTGGAATCGGCGGCTTCGGTGGCATCGACACACTTGAGCCATGATTGCTCCTTGCCCCACCATATATCGCCACCGTGGGTTATATAGAGCCGGCCATCGTGGAAGACGGGCATGCTCTTGATATTACTCGGGCTTATGTTGCGGTTTCTCATGAAGCGGTGCACATTTTCTTTCGGTGAATCGGGGTCGCAATCGTACAGCCAGATGTTTTTTATTTTCTGTACCGGCTGCACCTGGGAGGTGGGATTTAATGTATTGTAGGTGTAGCAGATACCGTCACCGCCGCAGAAGAACACCAGCGAGCGGCCGTTTACCTTACCCAGAGCGGGAGACGACCAGGTGCAATGGAATATCCGTTGACCGATGTGTTCATCATCCTGGGCGACAAGACGGCCTGTCCTTTTGTCCAGGACAATCAGACTCGGGGCCTCAGGTGCGGGAATGAATTTATGCTGGTCGTTGATACCATTGCTGGTGTTGACATATAAGTATTGGCCGTGTAAGAGAATCGAGCTATGGGCGCTGTCGTGCTGATGGACTCCCGCGCTGTTTCGTATATCGAACAGCCAGATAATGTCGGCATCTGTTTTTGACAGTTCAAGAGGCTCAGCTTTTTGCGGTGTCATGTGACGGGCTTCGTCTTTGTAGGGTCCGTCATTACCGTTGGCCAGACCTTTGATGTCAAGGCACATTACCTCGCCCCGGTTACTGACGATGTAAACTTTATCCCCTTCAACGGTGGCCGGCGAGCAGATGCCCGAACGGGGCCAGTCCCGATAGAGGTCGGGTATCAGCTTTGGAACGACAAGCTGCCAGCAGAGGCTGCCGTCTTTTTCATCCAGGCACAATAACACGCCGCGGTCTCCTTTGTGCCGGGGGTCGCGCGGGATATTGTTGTTTGTGCCAATCAGCACCCTGCCGCCGCTTACTACGGGTGTTGAATAAGTTTCCGTGCCGAGGTCTGATATCCATTTTATATTTTTTCCAGTGGCCGGGTCGAAGCTCCCCGACAAACCGGTTTCGTCGGATACCATGTTTCGGGAATATCTTTGGCCCCACTGCGGCTGGTCGTCCGCATTAACAGCGGAGATGACTATCAGGCTAAAGATTAAGGTGGGAATTAACAACTTAGGCAGTTTTTTTTTTGTTAACATAGCTCATTACCATCATATTGTTTTAGTTTATTATGGGCAGGAGATACGAAATCACCGACCGTAATAATCATAACTTAAGCAAGGCCGTAATGGAAGTATAAAATAACATGGTTTTGGCGAAGGCTTTTTGTATCGGAAAAGGTCTTTACTTGATGTAAAGTAATCAGTTCTTTTAAGCTCCAGATATTCTTTTTGGTGCATTTATATTTGACTACCAACTGACAGGCATCCAGACGGTCATTTTTGGCTCGCCGCGATTGTTCCATGCGTAGTACGGTATCATAGTGATGTCTATTCGGTGCGGCTCAATATCTCTTATTTGGCGGTAGCCACCGATATCTTCTTCGATGGTTTTATCAATGACCAAAGCTTTTGTTTTTAGCACTGTTACGCCGCCAAGCAGGTCGGGCTTATACTGAGTTTTCCATTTGGCGTTAGCTGGAAGGCAAATGTCTTCGAACCGAATTCCCTGAGGCACATCAACGGACTCAAGGCAATAAACGAGCGGGCCTCGCATGACCGCGACCTGGTTTCGGGTTTGCTCTATGAGCGGGTCTGCTGTAATCATTCTAACAGGCATAGGCAAGTCCAGCTCAATGATATCACCGGCAACCCAGTTTCGCTTAATCTCTGCATAAGATGATGATGTGCATTCGGCCTTTGCCGCCCTGCTGTTAACGGTTACTTTAGATTCCTTTGCCCAGGCAGGAATCCTCAGAAGTATGGAAAACTCTTCGCCGGAGTCCACTGTATCTATAGTAATTCGAACCTTCGGGTCCCATGGGTAATCGGTTTTCTGCGTGAGCTTTAGTTTTCGTCCATCGGCAAGTTCACCGTCAAAAACATTCCCTCCGTAGTGATGAATCCATAGACCTTTGTCGCGGGTGCTGTAAAGATAATTATGCCATGAGGCGACCGTTCGCATCAGGTTAGTAGGACAGCAGATCATATTTTTTCCAGGCTCTAAGCGTTTGTGCGTATCGTTACTGCGGAGTATGTGCTCAGGGCCTTGCCAGCGAAGCGGATTCGTATAAGACCAGTTGTCGCCGTCAACCTCGATACCGGAAAGAATCGAGTTGAAAAGAGTTCGTTCCATTATATCGGCGAATCGTGCTTCGCCTGTGATGGCGAGCATGCGCCAGTTCCACATCAGATTTCCGATTTGGCCGCAGGTCTCGTTATAGGCCGAGTCATTAGGCAAATCATAAGGGGCGCCGACACCTTCGTGGATGGAATCTCCAACGATAGTGGAGAGCCGGCCGGGCTGAAAGCTTCGGACGGGATGGGCTTTGTGCATAGGGCTTACACCGCCGGTGATATACATCTTTGTGTTTACGAGATCCGACCAAAGTCTGTCAAGTGCATCGAGAAGCGTTTTGTCGCCGGTTTCCATAAAGGCATCAGCCGCACCTGCATATAGATATGTGAAGAAAACGGCATGGCCGACAACTTCGGTTTCTTTGCGAAGCGGTCGCCAGTTCTGGTTGAGGTCACTGCCATTTGTTAGAACACCCCAGGCATTTCGTCTTCCGTTTCCATAACGGCTTCCTCGCCAGTCGATGAAGAAATTGGCCATGTCCAGGTATTTTTTTACGCCCGTAGTACGATACAGTTCGACCCCGGCCATAATGATTGATGGGTTAATTGGGAAATCAGCCAGCTTTGGGTCACGTCCTTTAAATGTATCATAAATATAATCCGCTGCTTTGCGGCCAACGTTAAGCAGTGTTTTCTTGCCGGTAATCCGGTGATGAATGCAGGCGGCGGTGATTAGGTGGCCCATTGTGTACAACTCGTGATTATGGGGATATTGGAACCTTGGCCAGTTACGGACAATAGTCTGTGTGGCGATGTAACCGTCCGGCCTTTGCGCCTTAGCAATCACGCTAATAATCTCATCCATCTTTTTGTCAAGTGCATTGTTACCGTTATAAGAGTAAATGTAACAGGCACTCTCAAGCCATTTGTAAACCCAGGCATCCTGCCAGTTAGTTCCTTCGAACTTTCCGGTTTCAATTCCGGCGGCGATTCTCAAATTCTGAATGGCATGTCCTTTTTCCGGGTCCGATGCCAGCTCCCAAAGCCGGGGGAGTGTGACATTGCATGTCTGTTCAAATCGGTCCGCCCAGAAACCATCAGTCCAGCGAACATCTTTCAAGTCAATGCTCTTTAGTTTTGCGTGCGGGCTGTTCTGGTTCTTGATTATACCGTAGTCATGATTAACCGTATCGGCGAGGGAAAGCGTGGTGCTTAACAAAACCGCAGTTAATACAATCGTATGTTTTGTTTTTAACCTATACATTTGGCGGCTCCATTACCATTTCCAGAGGTTTTTTATTTTGGCCTCAAGAGTTCTTCGCGTGTTTTTAAAATCCTGCCTGTCGGCGAGGTTTTCCTTTTCAATCCAGCCGTTTGCCATGTCGTATAATTCCGGCGGTCGTGTTTCATTCAATATCAGCTTCCACCGGGCCGTGCGAGCCATAGCTGTTTTGTTTTCAGCTTTCCATGTGAGGTTTTCTACGCGGGAGTGGAAAGGGACATCGCTGTCGGGGTCATAAGCCGGTTCGGGATTATCGAAATAATTCGGAGGTAAGTCACTATAGGCGGCGGACGCGAAAACAGTAAAATCATTTTCGTTTTTCGATTCTCCACGCAGAAAAGATTTTAATGACCTGCCGGGAAGATCACCGGGGATATTGCCGCCGGTCAAATCGGCCAGGGTGGGAAAGAGGTCAACGCCCTGAGCCATATTATTTATGCGGATACCCTGTTTTATCAATCCCGGAGCGTGCCATATCATGGGGACGTGAAGAAGCGCATCGTAAAGAAACATACCTTTTCGAACCATACGGTGCTCGCCCATAAAGTCGCCGTGGTCAGAAGTAAACACGACGATTGTATTGTCGATGAGTCCTCCGTTTCTGAGAGTTTCCATAATCCTGCCGACCTGGTAATCCACACCCCATTCTATCGAGGCGTAATAGTATCTCATCGTCTCGGTGAGGTCTGAATCTTTTATACGGTCGTAATGCAGGGCCCGGTACTGTTCATCCAGCCTGGCGCATAATTTTTCAGGGTGCACGAACGGCGGAAGAACAATTTCTTTACTGGAGTATTTACTTGTATATTTCGAAGGCGCCATATAAGGCGGATGCGGGTCGAAATAACTGACGTGAAGAAAAAACGGCTCATTCTTTTTTGCTGCGTTTATAAAGTTTATAGCTTCATCGGTGTTCATCCGGGGATGACACTTTTCTTCGGGCCACAGTGTGTCACTGTGCCAATAAGGCGGAACAAATTTGCTGTAAGCTCGAAATGGTTCCCGTGCCCTAATCGAACACGAGTCTAAACTCCCAAGGACAGCTTTTGAATATGTATGATTTTTACCGACCCATCCTGTGCGGTAACCGCGCCGGCGAAAATAGCCCAGCATAGAGCCGGTAAATGAATCTATTAATTTACTGCTTTTATTTGCAAGACTGCCGTGCTGGTGCGGGTATAGTCCACTAAATAAAGAAATCCTTGATGGAATACAGACAGGATTATTTGCAAAATAGTTTTCGCATAATGCTCCTGCTGCGGCCATTTTATCCAGATTAGGCGTACGGGCGTTGGGATGTCCAAGACAGCTCATCGCATCAGCACGCATTTGGTCGCAAATGATAAAGACTATATTTGGCGGCGAGCCGGAGCTTCTTCCTTTAAGGATTGAAGGAGTATTGAATGTTGCAACCGCGGCTGCTGATGTTTCTACTGTTTTCTTAAGAAAATCACGACGATTCAGTGCATTGTTCATTGTTAATCTTTCTTTAAAGTTCAGGTCTTTGATAGTACTTGGTGAACATTATAAGTTATCATAACTAATATTTCACCTATTGAACTTTGCTGATCGTAAAACAAGCAGGGCCTATACCGAATCAAATCAGTATAGGCCCCGAATTTACTCGAATTTGTTATTTAAACGACACAACCAGCTACCTTGGATTACTGAGCATAGAGACGTATATCATCGAAGTACATCATGCCTGAACCCCCGGCGACAGGATTGCTCCTGTTACCGAAGCC
>CAZIAN010000233.1:0-7402 GCA_964537355.1 uncultured Pirellulales bacterium
CCCAGGTTCCTATTAGTTGCGGGTCATTTACGAAGGGGTAATCGATTTTGTCAACGATACGACCCTGCTCGTTGATAGTGCTGGTCGGGGGGATATTTGCTTTTTGGCCGTACTTTGGCTCGTACTTTAAGCTTTCAGCTAAGACTTTCTTCAGGACATAATAAAAGGGTTTCATATAGCGAATTGTATAATCACCGCTTTTCCACTCGTAGAACATATAAGCTGAACCATCTATTTCCTTGATGATATACTTGCTTGCGGTATCATCATCAAGTACTAAACCTTTTGTCCATGTTTGTCCACTGCGGGGCATAGTACCGCCTTCTTCAAAAATAATATGATTGAGCCAAATTTTACCTTTCCAGCTTTTTTTAGAGGGGTTGAACTGGTTTATCTCACGGACAAAATCTACAGTTTTCCATCCACCGATAGCTTTGGGATCATTAACAAATGGATAATCAGTCTTGTCGACGATACGTCCCTTCTCGTTGATATAACTTGTCGGAGGGATATCTGCTTTTTTATAAAATTCTGAGCCCGGGATGGGTGAAACATTGATCTCCATGACCGTTCTGTCGCGTTTGTCGATTTCAAACATGAGACCTTCATCCTTGTAGGAGAGAAAATCTTTCCGCTCAAATTCCCTAATTTGGAAGTCGTTGCCAAAGGCTTCTTTGATTTTCTGCTCCGAATCACCAACTCCCAAACCATTGGGTAATTTGTAAGAAGGTCTTAGCGCCGTAATCCCTTTGACCGAATCGTTAACTATCAGAAAGGAAATATCTTCATAAGGCATGTAATATTTTTCCGGAAGATTGTCGAGAGTGTACTTTTCGTCTCCGTAGAAAATTCCCCCTGGTTTTCCAAGACTTTCCAATATATCGTTTTTGCTCATGTTGAACGTATAATTACCAACTCGTATGCCAGGTACGATTATATTGCTAACAATATCTGCTTTTTGATAAGATTTTGAGCTTTCAATGGGCGAGACATTTATCTCCATGACCGTTCTGTCGCGTTTGTTGATTTCAAACACGAGGCCTTTATCCTCGTAGGCGAGAAAATCTTTCCACTGGGTTTCTTTAATTTTAAAGTCGTCACCGAAGGCTTGTTTGATTTTCTGCTCCGAATCACCAACTCCCAAGCCATTGGCGAATTTGTAATAAGGGCTTATAGCGGTCATCTCTTTGACCGAATCGTTGTGTATCCGGAAGGAAACATCATCAAAAACCATGTAATACATTCTTGGAAGATTGTCGAGAGTGTACCTTTCGCTTCCATAGAAAATCACCCTTGGTTTTCCCAGGCTTTCCAACACATCATCCTCGCTCATGCCAAACGTATACTTACCAACTCGCATCCCAGGAACGATTTTGTTGTCTGCGATTCGTTCATCGTTAACAGATGCTGCTAAAGCAGTTTGCTCAGCGGGATTGCGTCCCATCGGCAAAATAATAGCGCCAATAACAACAATTGCGACTAATCCAAGATTTCCAAGTTTTGAACTTTTTGGTACAGGTCTGTTTAACATGTGATTAATTCTCCTTTCTAAAGCCTTCTTTGATTCTACTACGCCAATAAGACGTAAGCCGAATTTTGGCTTCCAAAACACCATTTCCGCTATATCAATCAGCATATTGCTGTAATTCTTAGTTTCGGGATTGAGCGTAACGAGTACCATTTCGTCAACCGCTTGTTCCCTGGCTCTGTGAACCATCGCGTTTGCAATCCATATAAACGGATTGTAGAAGTGAACAATCTGTAATATAGTTTGCAGCAGGTTTACCCAAATATCGTCCCGCTTGATATGAGCAAGTTCATGAATCAAAACGGCTTTTAGTTTCTTTTGCGATAACTTTTTAATCAAAACGTCCGGTATTAAAATAATTGGCTTAAATAATCCACAAACTGCGGGACTATGCGTTTTGCCGGACAACCTCAATTCAATATTTTGGCGAATACCAATCCGGCAGCGACACTCATCCAGTGTCTTATGCAATCTCTCATTTGCAGGTCTGCTTTGAGCAATCATACCTCTGACAAAATAAACCCGCTTAACGAGTAATGCTAAAAGAACCAGCATTCCAACAAGCCAGCCTAAAAATACCAGTCCCTGCCAGGAGATAGCCTCAAGCTCAATTCCTGTAGCTGCCGTTTCGTTCATCATGGGTGTCTCTAAAGGAAAATACCCTTGAAATATATCACTAACTGCGGTTTCATTTGTCATAACCAGTTCTAAAGGAATTGAATGTTGAAGTATGTTAAGAGTTGTTGGTACATTTTTTTCTGTTTGCGGTATCCACTTTGCCATAGAAACTTCACTTGGAAAATAATCCCCCATCCAAGATCCAATTCCAGTTGGTAACGTGAAAGAAGCCGGCAGGACAAGTTTTATAAATACCAGCATCCACAGACAATAACGGAATACTGCTCGTATTCGCTTTCGCAGCAAAAAATCAATGATCAATAACAAAACAATCAGCACACTGGCCTGGATAAATATGCCCGCTGCATAATCCCAAAAACCCTGGCCGAGACTATTCAAACCTGTTATAAACGTATTAATTATCTGGTTCATTTTTTTCTCTCCCAATTTGGTTTATTTTGTTCTTACTCAATCCTTCCTGTTTTTAGCCTTGTTTACAAGTTTGCGCAACTGTGCCGATTCGGCTTTTGAAAGGCCTTCATGTTCAATCAGAAACTGCATCATAGGAGTCAATGCCCCGTCGAAGGCTCGCTTAAGCATTTTGCGAAATTCGCCCCTTTTTGCATCAACTTCACTTATAGCAGAACTGAAAAGCTGTAAGTTGCGAATTTTCTGGATTTCGAGGAATCCTTTATTTGTCATCCGATCCATAGTGGTTTTTATCGTGCTGTATGCCCAGTCTTTACTGTCGGCTAAAGCTTCCTGAACAGTACCGGCTGTACAGGGCTCGTTTTCCCAGACTACTTTCATAACAATCCATTCAGCTTCGGTTAGCTCAGCATTGGACTCAATCTGTTCGGACTTTTTGTTTGGTTTCGATCGCGCCATATAATTATCTCCATTATTCTATCAATGTAGAAACTATACGACATTTGTCGAATATGCAAGAAAAAAATAATATTTTTGTAAAAATATTTTTCTACCTCCCCTTTTTTAGCTCAAAAACCAACAAAAAAGCCCTCATTTAAACCTATTTTTTTCGTTGGGCCTGCGAAGTTCGAAATAAAGTTAAGCGGCATACATTTATTTTATTGTAAAAATCAAAAAATAAAATGCACTCAAACTTAGACAAGCTTCGTTATCAAATGAGACAAATCTCACGGTGTGGGTTGGTTGATAGTGGTGAGGTAGTCGAGGGAGAACTGTGACCATGTCTCCATGGAATCGCGGACGTCCTGCAGCTCGGCTGGGGTCATGAACTCCATCTTTGTTATCATCTGTTCGCGCTTAGTGACAGCGGAGGAATCGAGAAGCCAGTGATGGACGACGCCGAGATGGACGCTTCCTACTTCGGTGGTATCGTCATTTAGCAGGGCAACTATGCTGTCTTTGTGGCCGGCTTCGATGGAGACTTCCTCGGCCACCTCACGCTCGACTGCGTTATTGTAAAGCTCACGGTAATCGGTATCGAACAGGGGTATTTCGTTGTCTATTGGATTTATATGGCCGCCTATGCCGATGGACCTGTTGCCGACGAGCCTTGTCTCGCCGGCACGACGGCCGCGGACATAGGTGAGGTATTTGCCGTTACAGCTCATTATGACGTAAGGGATAAGCTGCTTATAAGAAGGATCCTTTTCGGCCTGTGGGCGGGGCATAAAGCGCAGGACTGAGGGATCAAAAAGGACGGAAAGATAGCGATCCACATCGGTTGTAAGGCCATGGAAAAGGCCTACCTGCTCAAGGACCTTTCGCTCGACGACGAGTACCTGCTCATCCTGTGCCACAATAGTAACTCCTTTATCAGCGGTTGTGATTTACCCATCGCTAACGCTCAGGGCTCTGCTGTTTATTATCTTTTGTTATCAATGGTTTTTGTTAGGGATAATAAAGTGATCAGGAACAGGGAACTGCGAACACAGAAGCAGCACGTCTTTTCCTACTTCTTCAATGACGGTTTCGTTATCGATATTTTCGACGACCTTGTTTATAAATGCGGCAATCTGCTCAGCCTCAGGCTCTCTCATTCCGCGTGTTGTAACGGCTGGTGTTCCTATCCTCAAGCCGCTCGGGTTGGAGGGCGGAGCGGGGTCGCCGGGGACGGTGTTGTAGTTTGTGACTATCCTGGCGCGGTCGAGTGCTTTTGCGAGTTTTCTGCCGGGGATGTTTTTATTTCTCAGGTCGATTAGAATCAGATGGTTGTCGGTGCCGCCGGAAACGAGGTTGAAACCGTATTCAAGCAGCTTGTCGGCGAGGGCCTTTGCGTTTTTGACGACCTGCTTTGCATAAGCGACAAACTCTGGGGTATCTGCTTCAGCCATCGCGACGGCGATAGCTGTCAGGGTGTGCATGTGCGGGCCGCCCTGGAGTCCGGGGAAAACGGCCCTATCGATCTTCTCGGCGTGCTCGGCCTTACACAGGAGCATACCGCCGCGAGGGCCGCGAAGGGTTTTGTGCGAGGTGGTCGAGACGACGTCGGCATAGGGTACAGGGCTTTTATGTATGCCTGCTACGACGAGGCCTGCAATGTGGGCAATGTCACTGATGTGGTAGGCACCGACGTCTTTGGCTATCTGGCCGAACTTTTCAAAATCAATTTCCCTTGGATAGGCTGTGGCGCCGGAGACGATTACTTTTGGCTTATGTTTTTTTGCAAGGTCGGCGATATGGTCGAAGTCCAGCCTGCCGGTCTCGTGGTTCACGGGATATGGGACGGAGTTATAGAATTTGCTGGTTACGGAGACCTTCCAGCCGTGAGTGAGATGCCCGCCGTGGACAAGGGACAGGCCCATAATAGTATCGCCGGGATTTATTAATGCGGAGTAGGCGGCGAGGTTCGCGACGGAACCGGAATATGGCTGGACGTTTGCGTGGTCGGCCTTGAATATTTTTTTTACGCGGTTGCGTGCCATTCTCTCGATAAGGTCGGTTACCTGCTGTCCTTCGTAGTAGCGTTTGCCGGGGTAGCCTTCAGCGTATTTGTTGGTTAGGCAGCTTCCGCTGGCCAGCATTACGGCCTTTGAGACGTAGTTTTCTGATGGAATCAGGCGTATAGAGCCGCTCTGGCGTGCGGCCTCCTGCCGCATCAGCTCATAAATCTGCGGGTCATACTGTTCAAGGGCATTTGCCATATTAGTTACTCCCCAAACTTCCAGTTTACATTGCTTTTGGGATATTTAAGACGCTGAATAATGCGTTTGCGGTTTTTTATAGCACAGAGCGAGTTTTTACACAAGTAATTATTTGTTTGTTGACAAAAATCAGCCGAAGATTACTATAAGGCGTTTAAATAATGTATAAGAAAACCCAGTTGGTATAGATATATGCCGGAAGAAAATAATCAGAACATGGCCAGGGCCAAGTCTTTTTTCGAGAAAGCCCGTGCAGTTGCCCAATCGAATAATTTCGATTACGCGATTGATATGTACCTGCAGGGTCTGCGTTATAGTCCGGATGCGCTGGATGAGGGGCACCTGCCGCTTTGTGAATTAGCTTTTCAGCGGCATGGAAAAGGCGGCAAGAAGCCTTCGATGGTCGAGAGGATGAAGGGTTTGCGCGGCAAGACGCCGCTCGAACAGATGCTTAACGCCGAAGCTCTTTTTGCGAAGGATCCGGATCATTTGCCTTATGCCGAGGCGATGCTAAAGGCGGCAGTGGCCGGCGGTTATAAAAAAACAGCGGGCTGGATAGCCAACCTGGTTTTTCAGACCAACAACGCATCCAATAAGCCATCTGCCCAGACCTATATCCTTTTGAAGGATTCTTATGCGGCTTTGGGGCAATTCGATAAAGCGGTTGGCGCCTGCCAGCGAGCGTCGAGATTGCGGCCGGAGGATGGGGCGTTAGCAGATGAATTTAAGAACTTATCGGCCGAGCTGACAATGTCCAAGGGTAAATATGACCAGGAGGGGGATTTCAGAAAATCCATTAAGGACCGCGATGGGCAGGAGAAACTTCATGCACAGGCGGGGGTCATTAAGACACAGGACTACCGGGTAACGGCGGTAGAAGATGCGCGGAAAAAAATGGCCCAGAACCCGAATATTCCGGCTAATATATTCGGTATGGCGGATGCACTGGCAGGGATGGAAACAGACCAGGCGGAAAATGACGCTATAGCGCTGCTGGAAAGTATTTATAAAGCCAAGCAGGATTACAGCTATAAACAGCGATCGGGCGAAATCAGGATGAAACAACTGAGACGGAAAATAAGGGAGGCGAAAGATTGCCTTGAGAAAAAGCCCGATGATGCGAATATCAAGGCGGCATTCGAACAGCTCACGAAGCAGTTAAACGACGTCGAACTGGAACATTACCGCCTTGCCGTGAAGAACTATCCGACCAACCTGGCACCGAAATATGAATATGCCGTTCGATTGCTCAGGAGCAAGCAATACGATAAGGCGATACCCCTGTTTCAGGAGGCTCAGAAAGACCCGAGGCGTAAGGTTGCATCGATGAGCAAGATTGGGTACTGCTTTTTTATGAAGGGCTGGCTGGTCGATGCTATCGATGTTTTTACCAATGCGATAGAAACTTATGAAATAAAAGATGATGCAACGGGAAAGGAATTGCGGTATAATCTGGCTCGTGCTTATGAAGAAAAGGGTGATGCAGATAAGGCATTGGATGTTTTTCGTAAGATAGCCCAGGCTGATTTTGGATATAAAGACGTAAGCCGGCGTGTTGATAAATTGAGAAGCAGTAAAACAGAACCAACCTCTCAGTGAGTTATTAAATAGAATATTAATAGTATCAGGAGATTGAAGTGGCACAGTCGTTACAATCGAAAAAAAGAGCAAAACAGAATACCAAAAGAAGAACGATTAATCGGGCAAGTAAGAGCCAGATAAAGACGCAAATTAAACATCTGGAAGAGATTCTGAGCAGCGGTGATACAGAGAAGGCAAGCGAGCAATACAAGCTTATTGCCAGGAAGCTGGATAAGACGGCCTCTACGAGCACGATGCACAAAAAGACGGCCGCACGAAAGAAATCACGTCTTGCCAAGAAGGTGAACGCCCTTAAAGCGAAAAAGGGATAGTTCGCTGCTCGTTTCTCTATGCCGGATTCTCGATTCTTGATATTCGATTCCGGATGTGAGGTATTAGGAGCGTGTGATAAATTATATCGCCCCGTGAGATAGATGAGGAGATATCTTGCGGGGTTGTTTTTTTCTTGCTTTTTTAAGAAAATTCTGGTCATAATATTGGCTCAATATAGTGGAGATTTTGTATGGCGTTCTAAGCCATTAAT
>CAZIAN010000234.1:0-7389 GCA_964537355.1 uncultured Pirellulales bacterium
CGGCTACCAGGCTAACGAGGCCGCGCTTTACAAGGTCGGCAAGCAAAGGGCCGAGTCCGTTCTTTATCAAGTGGGCACCTGTGAAAAGAACAACGGGCTTATCTGATTTTCTGGACGAGACTATCGCCCTGGCAATGGACTCGATATCACTGCGAATCTTATCCGGTAAATCAATAGCAACATTGTCAATGTCCCCGGGCCTGGTAAGGTCATCAAGCGTAACCTTATTGCTGCGCGTGCTCAAAGGGTACGTATTTATTTTATTAATGTCAAAAACGTTGTATTTGCCGTCGTACTGCATATATAAACATCTGTTATTGAAGCTTTTCAAGTAACTTTTCAAGCCGCTTTATGGATTGTACCATACAACGGACCGTATGATAATTCACCTTCCAGGAATGGCTCATGTGCGTCCAGACAGGTTCGCCCTCTCTGGCAAGCAGCGGCCACCACTCACCTACGGGATGATTTATCATCTTATCGAAAACAAAACGGTGCACGTTTACGTAGGCAGGCCAGTATTTTTCAGGGTCGAACCGCAAGGCCCCCTCCAGCATTCCAATCATAACTTCCGCCTGCTGCCAAAACTCTTTTTCCCTGTCGTAAACACCGCCGGCGTGCGGGCCCTCGACGTAAACCCCGCCGAATTCGTCATCGATGCCGTTCGTCATTCCATGGTCCATCGCCTTTATAATAATGTCACGGTATTGTTCAAAGCCTTGGCCCATAATGTCCGTAGCATGGGCCAGCAGCCAGGCAAATTCCACATTGTGACCGGCTGAGGTATTGTCCTCGGCGTTGGGCTTTTCTCCGCCCTCTGCAAAACGGTCCCAGCCCCAAATGATATCAAACTTTATCTGTGGAGCTATTTGCCAGTCGGGCGTAAACTGTGGTATTCCGGTCGCGTACTTTGGGTGGATGATTCTCTTTATCAAAATATCTATATCTTCGATTAATTTTCGGCGGTGTACGCTTTGGCCGCTGCATTCATACAATGTAGTAAAAGCCTCCATCAAATGCATATGAGCATCGAGGGTCTTTCTGTCCCCCCCGCCGCTTCCCGGCCCGCACAGGTCCCAGTTCCTCTCAAACATCTCGAAATATCCGCCGTACATCGTATCGGCACAGTACTTCTGCATAAGGTCAAAAACCTTCTCTGCATATTCCAGGCCTCTCGGATCATCGGTTGCCAGGGTATATTCGCTGAGTGAATAAATCGCAAAGCTGAAGCCATAAATAATCTTCTTATCGATAGCGACATTGCCCTTACGATCCACCGTCCAGAAGAATCCACCGTATTTGTTGTCCCACATTTTGTCGATGAGAAAATCGACGCCGTGTTTGGCGTATTCGGCACATTTGCCGTTGCCGTAACCGGCTCTATGGGCCGAGGCCATTGTATAAACGGTACGGCTCTGAGCGATTAACGATTTCTCGTCCTCACCGGTATCATTGCCGTCCTTATCGAAGTGAGTAATAAAGCCGCCGTTTTTATCGTCCTTACATCGGTCCAGCCAGAAAGGCAGAAGTTCTGTGGTCAGATGTTTTTTACATTCTTCGAGGCAGGCCGATACCTGCTTAGCATCAACAGCCATTTTGCACTCCTTTCAATTAATCGTTGGATATCTTTTTTCAACAAGTCAAGTCAGTTTACAATAGAATTGTCGCATGATAACAAAAATGCCCGCTAACAACAACGGGCATTATATGCAAAATTAGGTGTGGGAAATTTTCCCGGTATTTAGAAACTGGGACCCTGCTTTCGCAGGGATTTCAGCTTTGCCTCAACTTTTTGCCTGGTCGAGGATTAGGTCCTTTACTTTCTGGCTGGGCAGATTAAGCGCTCCGTAAGCGGCAGCGGCTGCGCTGCGAAGCTCGGGGGGCGTATCGGTCGAACTGATAAGTGAGTAAATCGCATCAACTATCGGATCAACCAGCATATTTGCATTTAACTTTGCTGAAGTTGCAAGTGAGTTAAAAGCCGATATTCTCACATCAGCATCATTGTTATTATCAAGGGCCATTCCTGCTATTGCCCGCTGTGCACCGGGGCTGTCGAGATGAGCTAAAATCTCACCGGCCAAAATCTGGATTTCTTTTCTTTCGTCATTTACAGCACTTACAAGGGCATTCTGAGCGGCAGATAAATTGATAACAGGATTTCTGCTTAGGGCCAATTCGAGCATAGCCTGAGCTGCTCTGAGGGCATAGCTGTCGGCTATCTGTTTGTCCAACTGGGTATTTCCTAAAGCCTCGGCCAAATTCGCGACAACAAGCTTACTTTCGGCGAACGGTTCTTTTGGCCCTGCCGCAGCTACTGCTATAGCGGCACTGTATCTGACCTTTACGTCATCGAAAGTGAGTGCCTCAAGCAGCGGCTGAGCCGGTCCTATGCGATAAAGCAAGGATTTTTCACCGGCGGTAGTACCCAACGCCTCAATAACACCAAGTGCGACATATGCGTTCTTGTCTTTGACCGCCCGTGCAAGAGCCTGATGGAGATATTCAACTCCGGCGGTGGTGGCATAGACAAGTGCATCTGCGTGGCTCTCGCCAAAGTAACTGGGCATCGTCTCAATACCGGCGGACTCAGCTTTGAAAAAGGCTGCCAGCCATAGGCCAATAGCCGGACCGAATCCCGCGTCGGCTCTGAGCGCCCATTCGCAGCAGCGCATCGCCATAAGTTCGTTAAAGTAACTCTTGGGAACTTCTACCCGAGCCAATCGCTTCTGATTAGTGTCCAGGAACCAAATATTGGCAAAATCGGCATCTTCAGCAGGAGTTAATGACTGCGAATGATAATAGTATTTCTCTGCAAGCTCAAAGAACAACTGAGCCGCCGAAATTTTCAAAGTACCCGGATCAATTTTCATAAGGCTGATTGTGGCCAGTTGACGAACTTCAGCCGAAGCATCGTTTTCAACAATATACTTCAGATAAGCCTGTGATTGGGGATAACCAATCTTACCTAATGCCTGTATTATCTCGGCTTTGAGGGCCACATTATCAGTCTGCAATGCTGCGGCAAGAGGTCTTATTGCATCCCTGCCAATTTGTGGAAGTGCCCGTACGATATCCGGTAGTTCCGCATCGCGGGAATTGTCAGCTATGGCATCAAGCATAAATGGTACCGCATATTCACCCGCATTGCGAAGCCGTTTAACTGCGGTAAACCAACCACGGTCGGTACTGCTTAGCCTCTTTATCTCAGTCACAATAATCTTCGGATCGGCCCGGCGGGTATAGCTGCCCTTCTCGATAAGGTCTATGATTTTACCGCTCAACTCTTCCAGCTCAGGATCAGGAGCGAATTCGTTAACTCGTAATAAAATCGCGTAACCCTGGGGATTGTTTTTAGTTAGCGCGAGCAATTCTACAGGATCCGGATTGCCTTGCAGGATCACCTGTGCATATCCCTTGGCTAAATCGGGTCGGCCAATCTTGGTATAATGCAGGAAATTATTCCAGTCCTCCTCAAGAGTCTGAGCAAAACCGGCACTAACTACAATAAGTGTCACTGCTAAAATTGCTGCGGCAGTTTTTCCCTTGAACATCGACATTTCTCCTAAAAACTCTCTGCTTTTCTATCACAAAAAGGGCTCAGTAGCCAAAAACTAAAACAGATAAAGAACCAGATTTGCCGGCCCTTACCTCCAAAAACACCTCTATCTAATAAAGCGACTCCACGTGGACAAGAACCACCTTTCATTACAATATAGTACCAGTAAATTACTTTCTTGTCAATAAAAAACCACTTTACTTGCCGGAATAAGCATCGATTAAGTAATTTATAATTACATTTCAAGGCAGTTTTGACTATAATATCGGATGTAACAGCTCAATTTGCTTAAAGTCCCGCATCTGTGAGACAAAGAATATGTTTGGTCAAAAAAATGCTATTAAGCCTGCAGAAAAGGGTTTTACCCTGATAGAGCTTCTGGTGGTAATCGCTATCATTGCATTACTGATGGCTATATTGATGCCGGCCTTACATCGGGTAAAAAACCAGGCAAGAGCAGTTACCTGCCAGACAAACCTGCGACAATGGGCGCTTGTCTTTTCAATTTATATGGATGACAACGACGGTTATTTCGCATACGGCGACAGCAGCGGCAGATGGAGGTGGGTCCTGCAAGACCAACACAGAGACCGAAAACTAAGCGTATGCTGTCCGGAAGCCTCGAATCCCAACAGGTCCGGAGGCACGTTTGGAACATGGGGAGAAGGCTCTCTCGACAGCGACTACGTATCACAACAGGATTACGGCAGCTATGGTATAAACCGCTGGGTTTATAACAGAAAAACGGACCAGTCTCATGACGGTTACTTCAAGACCCGTAATGTTGCAGGCACAAATCAGATCCCTTTGTTTCTGGATTGCTCATGGTACGGAGCGGGACCACTTGACTATGATTTACCTGGGGAATATGAAGGCCACACGGAAAGCGGGACCGGCGACTGGAGAGGTGATAACATGAGGCGCTTCTGCCTAAACCGGCACAACGCAGCTACGAACGGCGCCTTTCTGGACTTCTCGGTGCGAAGAATAGGACTCAAGGAGTTATGGACGTTGAAATGGAACACCAATTACAAGACAAACGGTATATGGACAAAAGCCGGCGGCGTCCTGCCTGGCGACTGGCCTCAATGGATGAACACTTTTAAGGACTATTGAAAAATGAGGTATAAAATATGAACAGACAAACAAGAAGAGACTTCCTGAAAGTATTGGGCATGACCGCCGGTTCACTTATAATAACCGGCTCTGTATTCGGCAAACGACGAGCTGCACGAAAACCCAACGTAATCCTGATATTAACCGACGACCAAGGCACAATAGACGTCAATTGCTACGGCTCGAAAGATCTCTACACACCCAATCTGGACCAACTGGCCAAAGAAGGAACACGGTTCACTCAATTCTATGTCGGAGCGCCTGTTTGTTCCCCTTCCCGTGCGTCTTTAATGACCGGTCGATATCCCCAGGGAGCCGGCGTACCGGGCAATGTCTCATCACAGCCGGGTCACGCCGGTATGCCTACCGAACAGATAACCATCGCAGAGATGATGAAAACAGTCGACTACGCAACCGGCCACGTCGGCAAATGGCACCTGGGATATACGCCAGAGACAATGCCCAATGGTCAAGGTTACGATTCTTCATTCGGGCATATGGGCGGATGTATTGATAATTACTCACACTTTTTCTACTGGTCCGGCCCCAACCGGCACGACCTGTGGCGCAACGGGCAGGAAGTCTGGTATGATGGAGAATTTTTCGGCGACCTTATGGTCGATGAATGCAAAAATTTCATCAATGAAAACAAGGATAAGCCGTTCTTCCTGTACTGGGCAATTAATATGCCTCATTATCCACTGCAGGGAAAAGAGAAGTGGCGAAAAAAATACCAGCACCTCGACGCCCCCCGCCGCATGTATGCGGCCTTCATCTCCTCAATGGATGAAATGGTCGGTAAAGTCATCGACCATCTGGACGAATCAGGTCTGCGAGAAAATACACTTATAATTTATTTCAGCGATCATGGCCATTCCGTAGAAGAGCGAACCTTCTCCGGCGGCGGAAGCTCAGGAGACTTTCGTGGTCATAAATTTACACTCTGGGAAGGAGGCATCCGCGTACCTTGTATCGTTTCCTGGCCCGGCCATATCCCTCAAAACGCCGTTCGCAACCAGACAGCAGTGAGTATCGACTGGATGCCAACAATCGCTCAATACTGCCGAATCAAACCGCTCGAACATAAAATCGACGGCAAAAGCATAGTTTCAATTATCGAATCACCCGATGCCCCTTCGCCACACAAAGTCATTCACTGGCAGACAAGCGGAGGCAAACAATGGGCTGTGCGAGAAGGCGACTGGAAGCTGGTCCACAACGGCCCCGCTACCGATTACAAAGGACGCAAACTCCCGAAAGCTGAAGATTTCTTATCTAATATCGCAGTGGATTCCACCGAAACCAACAACATAGCCAGCTCCAATCCAGATATAGTCAGGCGGCTGACAAACCTGCATCAGAACTGGCTAAGTCAAATACAGAAGTAACAACAAAACCTCTGTAGGTTATGGATATTGTTTAAATTCCTATGGAAGCACTTCTTGTTCCGGCAAAATCGTACTCTTTACCGCCAACAATCACTTTATTGATTTTTAAGGTAACCGTAGTGCCTTTTACAACCCACGGAGTCATAAAGCTGATTCTGCCGCTTGCATTTGTTACGCCGGAGACAGCTCCATTGTAACCTCCGCTCCAGGTTCCCTCTATGGTCGCTTCGCCGATGGGCAGTCCTGTCGGGTCATTATTTGCCACGGTTAGCACTGCTGTCACTTCGTACCAGTCCCGGAAGACGTCATTTTTCGACATGCCGATATTTACCCGAATTGGCGGAGTGTTCAGGTGGATGTACTTCGTTTTGGTTTCAGTGTCCGTACCGCCCAAACCCGTTACACTTAAGCTGACTGTGAAATCACCGGCATCCCTGAATGTGTACGTGTGAACCGGATTCTGCTCCGTTGATGTTGTTCCATCGCCAAAGTCCCACAGCCGGCTGGAGACATGCCCCGTGGAAGTGCCGGTGAATTGTACGACCAGAGGACCGTTGCCGCTTCTTGGTTTTGCCATAAAGCCCACAACAGGGGCCGAAGGCTTTGTCAATTGTATATAGCCCTTCCTTGATTCGGTATCCGAACCGCCGGGACCCACTACAGTTAAACTTACTGTGTAAGTACCCACTTCCTGGTACGTATGCGCCGGGTTCCGCTCCGTTGATGTTGTTCCGTCACCGAAGTCCCATGTCCAGGTCGTAATACCTCCAAGAGATGCTGATTCTATCGAAGTAAACAAAAGAGTGCCATTCGTCAGATTGACAAGAGTTGCCGGACAAGTGGATGTATCGGTGAATTGCACTGTCGTAGGCGCATTGATGCTTATTGGCTCTCTTGTAAAGTCAGCATTAGGAATTTCAGGTATGAACAGCCTGATATAAGTTTCCTTGGTTTCTGTATCCGAGCCATCCGGGCCCGTTACCGTCAAGCTCACGGTGTAAGTACGCGCGTCTTTATATAGATGAGATGGATTCGGGTCGATTGATGTTGCTCCATCACCAAAATCCCATAGCCAACTGGTAATATTTCCTGTGGATTGATTAGTGAATTGTATTGTAGTTTTATCAGGGGCGGTTGTTGGCTCGGCTGTAAACTCCGCTTTAAGGGGTTCCGGTCCCGGTTTCGGGTTTGGTGCCGGCCCTGGTTTTGAAGCTGTCCATTGAAGAGCGGCATAAGCATCTACCAACCCCCAGCCGTATTTTATATCCCATCCTGCTGCGTCCTTGTCTTCGGCGGTGGATTCTAAAGCCTGCCTGACTTCATCAG
>CAZIAN010000235.1:0-7364 GCA_964537355.1 uncultured Pirellulales bacterium
AAAACGAGAACAGATTACTAATGATCGTGAAGCCGGCCGCATGCTCGGGCGTTCGATGCGCAGCCCGTGGTACATCTGATTTTTCATAGCTTGATTTGATATTTCTTATCGCTTTTGAAAGTTTGTCTACTGCGGCTGCACGATACATTTATTTGTGCCTGCGGTCCTTTGCCGGGCGGGGTAGTTATAGTGACAATCAGGCTTGAATCTTTAATATTCAACTTGCCGATGTTCAATTCTACGTTTTTTTCAAATGTTTCTATGCTGTTATTTTGGATGTTTCGTTTTGCCCAGGCCAGGCCGCTCGTTATCAGATTTCGTTTACATGCCTCAAGATAGGCCCTGTCCGACTGATACAGCATCGTATTTGCTCCGCTCGATAAAACGTGCATTTCGAGCCCGATTATTGCCATCGCTGTTATCACAAGAACCAGAGCAAAACCTTTTTGCCTTGTTTTTTTCATTTTTAGTTCAGAACCTTTCAAAGAGCACCTACAAAATACAAATGCGAATTGGCCATTTTCTTTTCCAGATGTGTTCCTCTAATCTTATACTCTATATGGGTTCTGACCTCCGCAGCATAGCCGCTCGTATTTTTTCGCCAGACTTTCCATTGGACTTTTGCATGCGGGACCGACCAGACTTTTTGTTCCAAGGTGTTATCCGGTTGATTATCAGTTAAATTATATTTGAGCACTTTATCATCTTTTAACTGATAACAAATCATACCTTCAGGTAAATCAATCAAAAGCGTTTTGTCACCAGTAGTATATTCATTATACTTTTTGGGCAATCCTTTTGCTTTGTCAATGTCCTGCTGCATTTCCTTGAGCATACTTAGCAGGCTTGTGTTTGCCTGCACTACCTGATAAGACCGGGGAATGTCCTTTATGAGAGTTCTGAATAATCCGTCAAGAACAATCATTATAAATGGAAGAACAATTACCACTGTCAACATTTCTACTAAAGAAAAGCCTTTTCGCATATTGATCATTCCTCTTTGGCCGGGAGCTTGTTTTCTAAAACATATCCGGCTAACTTTACTTTCACTTCTTTATTATAGCTCATACCATTTGCCGTTACTTCTACCAGAGACAATCCCTGCCATTGATCGGTTCCCGCCGAGCTTTTGATATTTACGTTAAGCTTAGGCCACAGCCGCTTAAAGTCTTCGTCTGCTATTGGTTTTCCTGTTGTTGTTATACTATCGAGTTCGGCCTGGGCTGCCGCTATGCATTGCTGCCTTACCAACTGATAGCGATTGAACTTTGCGAAGCCGTACAACGACGTTGCCAGCCCGATAAGAAGTATTCCTAAAATGCCTGATGCGACTATGACTTCAGTCAAGAAGAAACCACTGTATTTTTTATTTTTGTCAAACACAACAATGCTCCATATTTGCTTGTTACGGGTGGACTATGCCAGATAAACTTCTAATCACGGTAATACCTGGTGAAAAGATTGCATACACTACAAATCCTACCATTGCTCCCATAATAAGAGTTATACAGGGCCACATTATGAACCTTGCAAGATTTACATAGTAGCTGTAGTTTGTACGGTAGAACGACTCGAGCGTTTCTAAAATAGACAACGTACTGCCCTGATTAACCTTTTCATCGAAAGCCCATGCTAAAGCAGATCCCAATTTACTTTCTCTAACTGATGTGGAAATATTGTCGCCTCGTTTTACTCTTTCGAGCCATTCTTTGAGCCGTTTTCTGAAACAATTGTTTACATCCAGTTCAAGAGTATTCTTGATAGTATCATCTACTGTGTAGCCGGCATTAAGCGACAACCGCATAAGCTCAACAACATGCACCATCGAATAGTTCTTCTCGAACCAGTGCAGAACGGGCAGATGCCATTTAATATAGTCACCTATTCGGGAAAGCAGGTAAGGCTTCCCCGGACGTCGAGGCCGAAACCTTATGTAAATCGAGGTAGGCACCACCACAAGAATCATCAGTATAAAAGAAAACCATATTAACCACCCAAATTCATGACCAATAAAATCGAATATCCCAATTAAAAATCGTGTAGCAGGTGGAAGTTCTCCACCAACCATTTCTTCCAACACTGATTTGAACTGCGGAATGACAAACTTCATAACTGTTAATAATATGAAAATAGTAAAAACTAACAAAATTACCGGATAAAGCGGATGAACCGGGTTGATTCTTCTGCGATTATCCGCTTTGGTAAGCATGTCTGCTTCGATTGCGCCAATCGCAAGGGGAAGCTGATCGATATGCTCAGCGGCAGCTATCATTGCCACTGCATGTCCGGGGCATTTCGGGTAGCCACGCTTGATTGATTCACTCAATGAATAGCCCTGAACCAGCCATTTTTGTATTTTTTGAAGTATTATTGAACGGGTATCTGACCGTCCAGCGGCTGCGGATTCCAATGCCATCGGTAAGGGCAGGTTCTGACGCATGCTCGAACCAATTGTTGAGATAATGTATGTAGCTGTCGCATGCTGTTCAGTAAGGTTATAGGCTATACCGAGACTAATAAAGATAATAAAGAAAATCAAAGCGAATATGCCCAAAGGCTGAAACGCAACGATTAAAGTTACTGAACAAAGAAGGCACAGGAAAATGTAAAGAAACCATTTTGCACATATCTGAGGCCATCTTTCTGAGTCAGGATCACGTTTTGATATGGCTACTGATATAACTGTTGCAAAGAAAATAAATGGCGCAATTACCATGGCCCCGGCACTTTCAGCCTCTCCAAGAACGAATATTGACAGGGCTATAAAAGGTGATGTAACCAGGGCGATAGCCGGCTTCTTAAATCCGAGGTATGTATAAACAACCAACAGTATTATTGCTAAAACATCAAGCATAGTTTAATTTTGTCCTAAACTCGTAATAACCTGTATCATCGGCAAAAACATTGCAAGAATAGCCGTAGCTATAACCGATCCTACCAGAACCAGCATAATAGGTAAAAGCACCGCCTGCAATCGTGACTGTCCGCACCTTGCCTGCTCAGCATACATCTGGCCCAGGCTGTATAGATTGTCCTGCAGTTCATTTCGCTGCGTGCCAAGCTGGATGGAATACAAAAACAGTCTCGGTATAGTCCTGCAAAACTGTCCCGCTTCTAAAATATTAGCTCCCTGTTCGATTTGGTCTGCAATGGCTTCGCTTTCCAGGATGAGCTTTTCGCTTCCTGTTGAACCCGAACTTAATCTCAAAGCAGCCGGCATATCACATCCGGCCGCGACCATCATTGCCATCGCCTCAGCCATCCTGCCGAGTATGCTGCTATGATAGACCCTGCCGATAACGGGAATTTTCATAAAGCACGATTCCTTAAATCTGCGTCCTGCTGCTGATGAGGAAAGTATCGCGAGCCCAACAAGTATCGCCGCAATGAGAACACCAACGCCTATCCAGAAAGGTATAACATTTGCAGTAATCGTAAAAACTGCTAAAGTTATGGGATTCAATCGACCACCAACCATTTCCTGAAGTACTGACCTGAACTGCGGGATTACAAACAGGAACATTGCAGTTATAACAATCGAGCCCAAAGCCAGAATAACAGCAGGATAGCTCGTCGCTTCAAAAATTATTCTCCGGGTATGATTATTCAACTCCAGATGTCTGTTCAGACTTGTAAGCATTTCGCTTAATCTGCCTGTTTCCACTCCTGCTTTTAGTATTCGCCCGTACAAAGGCGGAAAACGCTTTTGTCTCTTTTCAAAAGCTTCCTCGATACTTACACCTGTTTCAAGCTCGCCGGCAATATCATTGATGAGTGTGCGCATCGATTTCGAAGCAACATCATTTGACAGCTCTCGCAGGCCTTTTTCCAGAGGAATACCGGCTTTGGCTATGGAAGCCAATTGCTGATTGAAGAGCATAAATTGATTTCTGCCGATAGCCGTCTGTGGCTTTTTGAGTTTAGCCTTGTCGATGGAATTTACAGAAAGCTGCATCTGTTTGAGCTGTTCGCTCACCTCTTCACGGCTGCCGGCTTCAATCGTGCCTTTCATCAGTCTGCCAGCAGACGTCAGGGCATTATATTCGAATGTCGCCATTCTTCAGTTCCTATCCAATTGCATAATAAAGTTATTCTTGTGTAAAAAACATAACAATTAATTCAACGGCTCAGGATTTGTCCGAAACTATTCCACAAACCATGTTTAATTCTTCCTGTGTTGTGATTCCATCGCTTACCAGACGCTGCCCATCGGCCAGCATACTGGTATGACCTTTACACATCAGTAAAGCCTCAAGCTCTTCGAGGTCGGCTTTTGCTAAAATGGCTTTTCGTAATTGGCTGTCAAGCTGAACCATTTCTGCTATGAGCACTCGACCTTTATAGCCGGTATTTAAGCAGTCATTACATCCTATCGCTTCGAACAAACCCGTTTCCTCATTCTTTTGCTTACATTTATTACAAAGCTTTCTGACAAGTCTCTGGTTAAGTACCGCAGAAACACTTGAGGTTAGCTGGTAAGGCTCAATCCCCATCTCCAGGAGACGCAAAAATGCCCCGGCAGGTGTACCGCTGTGCATTGTACTCATTAGAAGATGCCCCGTCAGCCCTGCCTCAATTGCAATCTTTGCGGTTTCAGCATCCCTTATCTCTCCAATCATAAGAACCTGCGGGTCCTGCCGAAGCAGCGAGCGCAAACCTGTCGGGAATGTCATTTGGCCGTAAGGTGTGATCTGTACCTGCGTAGCACCCTCGATTAAGATTTCAACGGGGTCTTCAAGGGTAACAACGCTTTTTCCGGGAAAACTCTTGAGAATGTGCCTCAAGAGAGCGGCTAATGTGGTGCTTTTTCCACTACCCGCAGGGCCTGTAAGTAATAAGACCCCCTGGTTTTTTGCGGCTACATTTTTCAATGTTGTGTGAATATCTTTTGAGAAGCCCAACTTTCCAAGGTCTAAAAGTTCAATGTTGCTGTAGAATAATCTGACGACCGCTCGCTGACCGTGTATTGTCGGGAATACAGCCAGGCGCTGGTCCATAATTCGTTCGTCTTTGTTCTTACTGATTTCAATCCGGCCTTCCTGAGGTATGTCGTTGCGGTAGGTCAAGAGCCCTCCTAATACCTTCAGTCTCGCAATTACCTTGTCAGAAAGGGCCTTTGGCAGGGTTTCTATTGTGTTTAAGGCACCATCGAGCCGGTATTTTACCAATAATTCAGCACCAGTAGGTTCGAAATGGACGTCACTTGCACCGGATTTTACCGCTCTTTTGAGTAGTTCATCCACAAGAGACACTACATCATGGGCAGTTGGTTTCTGTTTGGAAGGGCTGTTTTCGTGATTGTTTGTAACCATTTTTATAGCCGAATAAAAGAATTCAAAATATTCAGTTATTTCTTCTGTCAAATTCTAAGACGAAATGGAACCTCAAAACGTTACCCCAAAAACGTTTTTTTTGCATTTTTTATATAATTTATGTTAACATATTCATATGTGCTGCGTCTTACACATAGAAGAATATAAAACATTCGAAATGGCTGTTTATGTTTGGTAAGACCGTAAGTTACGGATTATTGTGGGATTTGTCTGTATCTGAAGCTGTCAGCGAAGACCAGCGGTGGATATTGTCCACAATGCAGAAGCATGGGCAGGAGCTAATCACGCTGCTCTGGCGTATATTGGGTAATGAGCAGGATGTTTGTGATGCCTACCAGGATACTTTTCTGCAACTTGCACATTACGAAGGAGGCCAGAAACCAAAACATGTAAAAGCTTATATTTTCCGCACGGCAAACAATGTGGCCATTTCAATGTTAAGACGCAAAGTAGCAGATAAAAAGAGAAATTCCTCGGCTGTTGTTAATGGAAAACATGTAAGCTCCCCTGCGAATGAGCTGGATTCTAAATATTTGCAGGAAACTTTAAGATGTTACATAGCTCAACTGCCTTCACATCTTAGAAATGTTATAACTTTACGCGACCTGGCAGAATTGTCTTATGCTCAAATTGGCAATATATTGGGAATATCAGCGGGGACAGCGAGGGTTTATAGATGCAAAGCTCTACAGATATTGGCTAAATGGATGGGTAAAGAAGAATAACTATGACAGGTATAAATAAAAATAATAAATGTAGACGTACCAGGGGCTGGTTGAGTGAAGCAATATGCAGACGTTTTGATCCGGACGCGCGCTGGCTGCAAAGCCATATAGCGAATTGTCCGCGATGTCAAAGTCGATTCGCATCATATGGTAAAGTTAATCTTGCGATATCTGCAATAAAATCACAACCTCACAATCTTGATTTACTAATGTGTGCAAATGAGCAGACCATTGGCGTACTAAAACACAGCCTTCGCCAGGGCAAGAAGGCCGGGAAACTGAAAAAAATTCGGCCTGAACCAAAGTTTCTGGAAAAGTATACCAGATATTCAAGTTCTGCCCTAAATGTTGCGGCTTGTATGACGATTCTGCTTCTTATGAAAATTGGTGTCTTTTCCTCTATGAATATGTTCCAGACAGAAGGGCAAGAAGTCATCAAAAAATATTATGCAAATCGTATTGGTGATGATTTGGCCGATGAGGTTTTCCCAAAGAATACAAAGTTACCGCCCCCGGTTAGTACATGATTCAGTTGAAAATATTTAAGCAGGCTCCTATTTACAGTTCTGCCTAAATAAAGCTGAGGTTCACATATCATTGGGGCGCTACAAAAAGCGCTCTTCTGAAGTTAAGTACATCTCAAATAGTTACGATAAACATTTCAGTACTTTAAATAATTTTAGGCTTTGAGGCTTACTAATATCGGACGTGTAGGCATCTTTTCTGCTGAAAGCTTATTTGATTAGCTATAAATTATTACTTATATTTTATTTAGCGGCATTTACGGAGGATTTCTATATTCAGGAACAATTTAGAGTTAGAGTATGAGTGTCGAATGCTCCGTTTTGAATAACTTAAAAGAGGTTTTATTATTACCGTAATATTTTAAATACAGAATAAAATTAACTGTTTTAATTGAGGCTGTGGTCAAAATTATGGAAAGTTTTTTGGGATTTCGACTAAAAGGCAAGCAGTCCGAAAATATTCCTATTAGCGATGATTTAGATACAAATTGCGATGAGGAAATAACCGGTCTATCTCAACTTTATTGCCCCGAACAGAACAACACTGCTAACATCCGAGATGTACTGGATGTCCTGCTGGAAATGGGAAAAGTGACCGATAACCAGTTCAGCAAAGCCAGGGAAGCACACAAAAAAAGAGCAGATTGTGACATTTGCCAAATAATCACTGACCTAAAAATTGCTAATAAAATTGAAATTTCAACGGCAAAGGCAACCTTGCATGGATTTGAGTACAGACATATAGAACCTGATGACGTTCAGAAGGAGGCTTTTTGCAAGCT
>CAZIAN010000236.1:0-7362 GCA_964537355.1 uncultured Pirellulales bacterium
GCCTCTTCGGCGCCCGACATACGGCTCGTGCGGTTTGTCTAAGTGCCATTTGCCAAGGTAGCCGAGACTATAGCCGCTGTCGTAGAGAATATCGCTGAGGCATCGTTCGTTTTGATTGAGCATGACGGTCTGGGCGGAATTGCAATTTGTGGTAACGCCGTTCGAGACAGGGTACTTGCCTGTAAATAACTGTGCGCGGAAGGGACTGCAAACGGGATAGCTGCTGACAGCATCAGTAAGAACCATGCTTTCAGAGGCGAATCGGTCAAGACAAGGAGTGATAACCGGGTCTTCATTCATATAGCCTATGGCTTGTCGTCGGAACTGGTCGGGAAACATAAAAACGAGATTTGGAAGCTTAGAAGCTTTAGAATTTCCTGATGCTAAAATATGTGTGCCGGAAAGAGCGACCGCTACTGATGCGGCTGATATTTTTCCTATGAACTCTCGTCGTGATAAAGAATACGTCATTTTATTTTCGACCTCCGGCTATTGTTTTTTGAAATGGAACAGGACTGCACGGCTGGTGGGGGAATCGAAGGTGAAACTGCTGCGGGCGGTTTTGGATAACGTTACCGCCTTTTTATTTATTATATCGTAGCGAATGACTGTCCAGGTGCCAGCAGGCAGGTTGGCGATTATATTATTGCGGGCTTTGTTTGTGCCGAGGACGTATTCGTTACCCGGCCAGGCAAGGCCGCGAAAGTCGGGATGAAGGTTCGAGAAGATGCCGGTGTCGGGAGCCATTTTCCAGAAGCTGATATGGGTATCGATTATCTGGCGCAGGTATTTTAGATTGTCTGCGGCGGTGTGCTGGGCGGGGTTAAAGCATCCCTTGAAATACTGGCCCAATTTGTTGCCGGGTTTTTCGCCGGTAGTGCCGTAGCCGCCGCCGAGAAAGGCGCCGAGGTGCGATTCAATAGTATCGTGTTCGGTATGCCTGTCGCCTTTGCCCTGATAACTTAACTCGTCGTTGACGGTAGGTTTGTTACGTGGTTTTTGGCCATCCGGGTTTTGCCATGTGTATTGGATTACGTCGGCGGAGTCGGGAAGGTTGCGAATCTTTTTCTGGATAATCTGGTGGTCGTTCCATGCTGGGAGTTGGTCGAACTTTTTCGACCAGAGTGTGCGAGGTGTAGAATGGACGCTTAGAGGTGTTGGATAAGGCAGGTATTGTTTGATGATGCGGGCAAACCGGGCGATTTCTTCTTCGGTATATTTGGGGGTCTTTATCTCATATTCGTTACACAGGCATATCCAGACATTAGGAAAGCTTCCGTAGCGGGCGGCGATATATTTGAGCCATGGTGTGGGGTCGCCGCCGTTATGATCGGCGCGGAGAGTTGAGCGTGAATCCTCGGTATCGGGGCCGCACAGTATCAGGTCTGCAATGAGGTCGTGTTTCCATGCCGTCTTTACGGCTATGTCGGCCCTTTGGCTGAACCATCGGGGATTTGGCCGGTGTGAATAATTCCCCTGGTCGGTTAGTCGGCCATTGTCGTCGAAAAAGGGTTTTTCATCCGGGTTCGGATAGCGGTCGCAATGCAAAGTAAATCGAAGCTTTTTAAAGTATTCTGCATTGCCGGCGATGTCGGAAGCGATGTCGTTTCCGCTGGGTTGATTACCTGTCTCGTAGCCAGACAAAAAGGAATAATGCGTATTGCCGAAAATATAAGGATGGGAGCCATCTGAACGCATATACCAACGGCTGCCGGGGCTGTTGGAATCGACAATCCAAAAGCCGGGATGGTCCGAGGGGTTTATAGTTAGATAGTTACCCTGCTTTTGGCCATGCAGGATAGGTTTGTTCGAATAAACCTCGACGAGATTCCAGCGTCCTGTTTTTGTCGGGCAAAAGCGAACTTTGAATATGTCGCCGCTGGTTCGGCCATTTCCATCACTGTCCCAGAAACCGTGAATCTTATACTCAGGGGAGCCGGTTGCATGACGAAAGAGTACCCAAAAATCAATATCCCGGGCGGGAACGTCTGTTTCATTTTGCCGGGGACCCTTAAAGGTGAGTTCCACGACGGAGTACAAACCTGCCTTTTCAATTTCACCACTATAAGTGTTGGAAATAAAGAAAGTGGGAGACATCAAGACTGTAAAAAGCCACGCGATTTTATTTATGTACCGGACCATTATGATTTTTCTTATTACAGGAACCTTTAATATTATTTTTATATGAGGGGTGTCTTACCGGGCATTGAAACAGGCCTTACAGGCAGGTCGCCGAGTTCGTATTTTTCCGGTGACAGGTCGAGCTTTGATTTAATCGCCCAGTCCCATTTCATGGCGCGGCCGGTGTAAGCACTCATTCGGCCCATAATTACAGTCATCGTGCTTTCAGCGAGTCTCCTGCACTCATTAATAGGATTGCTCCGGCGAATGCTCTTTATCAAATTTGCAAACTGAGCTACTTCGCCGCTGTGGATTTTATTGTCATAATTGTAAATTCTTCGACCTCTTGTATCGTCGATATGACCTTCACCCCGCGTTGTATAGGTTGCTCCTTTTGTGCAAACGACGCGCTCGCCGACGCGAGGCGTGGAACCTTCAATCTGGGAGCTCATACTCATTACCCGAATACCTCCGGGATATTCATACTCGACTGTGAAGTGATCGTAAATGTTACCGAATTCAGGGCCGGTTCGGACCTGTCGGCCGCCCATGCCAAGGCACATAGTCGGATGAGTGCCGACCGCCCAGTTTATTATGTCCATATTGTGCAGGTGCTGCTCAACGATGTGGTCGCCTGAGAGCCATACGAAATACGGCCAGCAGCGAATCTGCCATTCCATATCGCTCCACTGTGGTTTGCGGTGCTCGAAGTGCCATTTGGAGCTGCCCCAATTCCAATATGCCTGTCCACCGACTATGTCGCCAAGCTTTCCATCGTGAATGCGTTTAATTAGCTCCAGATATTGCGGCTGCCATCGCTGCTGTGTTCCCACGACGATAGAGAGCCCTTTATCATCGGCAAGCTGAGCCGAGGCAAGAAGAGATCGCACACCAACCGGATCCACTGCGCCGGGTTTCTCCATAAATATATTTTTATTGCCTTCTAAAGCCGCCCTTACCATTTGCGGACGAAACCCCGGCGGTGTTGTCAACATCACTATATCCACATCCTTCATCGCTATGACTTTCTTGTAGGCGTCGAAGCCGAGAAAGCTTGTTTGGGGTGTAACTTTCACTTTTTCGGGGAATTTCTTTTTCATATTGGCAAGGGAGCTTTCAAGCCTGTCCTGAAATAAATCCGCCATTGCGACCATCTCCACTCCATCGGCGGACGACAGACAGTCGATGGCATCTCCGGTTCCCCGGCCGCCGCAACCAATCAGTGCGACACGTATGGTATCAGAACCTCTTGCAAAAGCTTTGCTTGTTGGTGAAAGCAACGTGCCGGCAGAGATAACCGCTCCAGCCTTCAAAAGGTCTCTTCGAGTTACGTTTTGTTTTTTGGTCTTCATATTCAGTAACCTTTCAATTTCTTGTTAAGTATCTATTTTTAAATAGTTATTTTCTTTGACTGTGGTATTCGGGCTTCAGGATGCTGCAAGTATGAATTTCCTCAAAATGTAATTATTACACACTATGCCTTGAAAAGTACATTATTGGAATATATCAGTTTTAAGATGATATTGCAATGAAAGAATCGATGTGAAGTATCTGATATCGAAAGTAAAATGTTGACAAAATATACCGATCCATTATAATGTTTTTCGGATTATTGTACTTCCAAAAGAGTAAAGCTAAATATTTCTGTCGTGGGGAAATCATTATGAAAAGACGAACATTTCTGAAAAGTGCGAGTGGTATTGCCGCGGGCCTTACTGTTGGGTCTCTATCGGCTTGTGCACAATCGCTATCGAATCAGCAGGATATGGTTGCCGGGTTACCGAGGAGAGTTCTTGGCCGGACCGGTGTGAAAGTCTCAGTTGTCGGGTTTCCAGGACTGTCACTTAGCCATTATGACCAAGACCGCTGCAACGCCGGCCTGCTTGATGCTTTCAAACGCGGAGTCAATTACTATGATGTCGCACCCGCTTACGGCAAAGACGGTGACTGTGAGAAAAAAATGGGCATCGGACTTGAGGCTGTTAAAATTGATCGCAGCAGTATTTTCTTAGCCTGCAAGACAAAGATGAGGGACAAGGAAGGTGCTCGTATGGAACTGGAGCGGTCGTTGAAACGGCTTAAGACCGATTATTTCGATTTATACCAGATGCATCATCTTCGCACTCCGGAAGAGGTCAAGCAAGCCCTTGGGCCGGGCGGTGCTATAGAAACCTTTTTGGAGGCTAAGAAAGAGGGGAAGGTTAGGAATTTGGGATTCTCGGCGCATACGACCAGAGGAGCGCTCGACGTTATGAACGGTTTTCGTTTCGATACCGCTATGTTCCCGATAAATTTCGTAGAATTTTTTAAGATGGGATTCGGCGAACCGGTTCTCGAACTGGCACAAAAGCAAGGTGTGGCCGTCATTGCTATCAAGCCGCTGTCAAAAGGGCCGTGGCCGGAAGGTGCCGAAAGGACCCGCCAATGGTGGTATCGTGCAACTGAGAGTCAGTATGACACGGACCTTGCAATGCGTTTTACTCTATCGAAAAAGCCCGTCGTAGCGGGGATTCCGCCTTCGTTTCTCGATTTGCTCGACAAGGCAATTGAAGCGGGGCGCTCATATCGTCCCATAAAAGAAGAAGAGACAATGAAATTGCAGGAGATGGCTAAAGACTGTACCTCTTTATTCCGAAGAGAAGAGGAACGAGTCGCGCGTGGCGATTTTTCGCATAGCCCTATTTACGCAGACAGCCCACATGAGTGCTGCCCGGGATCATATGCTTAAGGCGTTGGATAGTTAATTCGCTAATAATAACGCATAAGAAAAGAAAAATTGAGTATTTGGAAAGATTATGATTCGGACCCTGAAATAGCGGGCTTAGGAAAATATATTTAAAATTGCGGATTATTTTCTTGATATATTAAAAATATTGTGGTATATTACATAGCTCTCGTATTTTAAGAGTATTTATTACATTCCACTCACCTGTAATCCACGGTAAAAGTAGGATCATGAGGGGGTCGTTTAAGAACGAGATGTAGCGGTTGTCCTGTCTGTTAACAGATCCGGTAGCCAGATAAGTTGTAGTGTTTTTTTGAAAGATAGTTGTGAGAAAAAATGGAGAAGATTAGAAGAATTAGAAATATCGGTATTTCGGCGCATATAGACTCCGGAAAGACGACATTGAGCGAGCGAATTTTGTATTATACCGGGCGGATTCATCGTATGCAGGAGGTCCATTCCGACTCAGGTGGAGCGACACTGGACTACATGGACCTTGAACGCGAGCGTGGTATTACGATAACCTCGGCAGCTACTCAGGTGTCATGGAACGACAAGAGCATCAACCTGATCGATACTCCCGGGCATGTGGATTTTACCGTTGAGGTGGAACGTTCGCTGCGAGTGCTTGATGGAGCGATTATGGTTCTATGTTCGGTGGGCGGTGTTCAGAGTCAATCTTTTACCGTCGATCAACAGATAAAACGTTATCGTGTGCCACGAATTGCTTTTATTAATAAAATGGACCGTGTCGGCGCCGATCCCGACCGGGTGCGTCAGGAACTGAGGGAAAAACTCGGCCTTAACGTGGTCCCCATCCAGATTAATATGGGCATAGGTGACGATTTCTCAGGTGTAATAGATCTTATCACTATGGAGGCTGTAACTTTCGAGGGTAATGAAGGTGAAAAGGTCGTGCGAGGACCGATTCCGACGAAATACGCCGATTCAGCCGGTAAGGCCCGTCAGGAAATGCTTGAAGCATTAAGCATGTTCAACGATGAAATACTCGAACTGCTTCTGGAAGACCAACCTGTGGCTCAAGGGATGATCCGACAAACCATTCGTGAGACTACTATTAATCGTGAAATTGTGCCGGTTATGATGGGTGCGGCGTTTAAGAACAAGGGGATTCAACCGTTAATGGACGCGGTCTGTGATTTTCTTCCCAGTCCTTTGGATCGCGCCAGTTTCGCACGTGATCACGATAACGAAGGGACGGAAATCCCGTTAGCAGCGGATCCGGATGCACCGCTTGTGGCAATGGTGTTCAAGATTGCAGATGAATCGTTTGGGCAACTTAGCTATGTGCGTGTCTATCAAGGCAGTCTCACTAAAGGCCAGAAATATCGTAATGCCCGAACCAATCGGGTCGTGCGTATCGGTCGTATTGTCCGAATGCACGCGAATGACCGAGAGGATATTTTAGATGCCGGCCCTGGTGATATTATTGCAGTATTATCGATAGATTGCGCGAGCGGTGATACGATTTGCGGTGACGGTGTTAACTATTCACTGGAAAGTATTTTCGTAGCGGACCCGGTAATCAGTTTGTCAATCGAGCCGACAAACTCCACTGCTCAGGAACGTATGGCCAAAGCACTTAGTAGGTTTATGAAAGAAGACCCGACCTTCCGTGTTTCCAGCGACCCGGAAACCGGCCAAACGGTTATAGCAGGCATGGGAGAGCTGCATCTGGATGTTTACATCGAGCGGATGCGCCGCGAGTTTAAGGCTGAATTGACCGTCGGGATACCGAGCGTTAGCTATCGCGAAGCCCCAACCATTGAATCGAAATTCAATTATCGTCATAAAAAACAGACTGGTGGTTCGGGTCAATTTGCGCATGTTATCGGCAGATTGATTCCGTTGACCGATGACAGCGAATCCACATACGAGTTCGAAGACAACGTTACCGGCGGGCGAATTCCGAGCGAATACATCCCCGCAGTCAACAAGGGATTCCAGGCGGCGATGAAGAAAGGCCCCCTGGCCGGATATGAAATTGTCGCTTGTAAAATGTGTCTCGATGACGGAACGTATCACCCGGTGGACTCCAGCGAGATGGCTTTTCGTACGGCGGCAAGAGATGCTTTTATCGAAGCGTTCAAGAAGTCCCGCCCTTGTCTGCAGGAACCTATCATGGATGTAGAAGTTGAAATGCCTGCTGAATTCCAGGGCACTATTGTTGGTGACCTTAACAGCCGTCGGGGAATTATACTTGAAACCGAAAACAGGGACACTTACACCGTTATCAGGGCCGAGGTCCCGCTGGCAAATATGTTTGGCTATGCCACCGTGGTTCGCGGTCTTAGCAAGGGTATGGCCTCATTTACAATGGAAATGTCTCGCTATGCTCAGGTTCCGGTAAGGCTTGCCGAGGAAATCATCAGTCAGCGTCGTGAGAAAAATCAGCAAATCGCACGAAAATAAGTCAAATATAGAAAACACTCAATATCGGCTTATTATTGTACCGACAGAAAGTGTTCAAGGAACAGGTAAACCTGTTCGTTCGA
>CAZIAN010000237.1:0-2243 GCA_964537355.1 uncultured Pirellulales bacterium
AAATAATAATGTTGTCTGTCGATAGAAACCTGAGCATTAAAGTAGTAGTTGTTTTTTAAGACATGCTCATTAACTGGAAATTGCTCATCCAAAAACATAAACCAGCCTTTGTTTAATATATTTGTGAATCTAATTTTTTGATCCATATCTTTTTCATACAACCTGGGATAAAACTGATGCCCCAGAAAATAACCTAATTCACCAATCAAATGATACTGTCCTCTATCGAGATATTGATATTGCCCGTGATCTAAAAAATAATACCACTGGCTATCGATATAGGTACCAGCACGAGAGAAGTCTGACAGCATGGATGTTGCTTTAGCTTTATTAGCTAAACCAGGGAATATTATTGCTGTTAACAAGACAATTCCAATGTACCTTACAAAATGTTTTGAAATTGCCTGAATAGTTTTAAATATATTGGTAGAGTAATATTCCGCATCCATGATTATACCCTCCTGAATATGTTCTTTAGTTTTTTGAAAGTGGGTACCCAAAAAAGTACCAAATCTATTTTATTATACACTATTATCAAACTGTCAGAGGCAAATTATTTCTTGATAAACGGATTTTTTGCCCGTTTGCCGTGTTTCTGAAACCTTAGTGGGATATTTTATTGCATCTTCGGCACTTATCTGAGGATTACCTATGGAATATTCTTTCATTTTTTTTTCAAAAGCTTAATATAGTTAAAAGATTTTTTACAATAGAATCAAGGCCAGCGAGGCAATTTGAGCTTTTTTCGGAGTCGAAGGTTATGTATTTTCAAAAGTGGATATTGTTTACGGCAGTTGTGTTGTCTGTGTTTTCGGGCAACCTGAACGCATCTCAAAGCAACGAACAGCAGAGTTTTGACAAGTCAGTGATTTTAATCCGAAGCGTCCATCAGGGCTTCGACTACGTTACACCCTGGAAGCAGAAAGCGATGAATCAAACTATCGGTTCAGGGTTTATAATAGCAGGAGATAGAATACTTACCAACGCCCACAACGTCAGCGACTATAAATACATCGAATTAAAAAAGCAAAATGTCGCTAAACGCTATCCGGCGAAAGTTGCTTTTGTCGGTCATGATTGTGACCTTGCAACATTAACTCCCGACGATAAGAGTTTTTTTGATGATACTGTGGCTTTGGATCTGGCGGGAATACCGAAGGTAAACAGCACGGTATCAACATACGGCTTCCCGATGGGAGGTAACCGTATTTCCGTTACGGAGGGAGTAGTCTCGCGCATCGAGACGGATACGTATGTTCACAGTGGAGCCGATGGACACCTGGTTATACAAACGGACGCATCTATTAATCCGGGCAACAGCGGCGGCCCGGTCATACAAAACGGTAAAGTTGTCGGAGTGGCTTTCCAGGGCTTGCAAATGGCAGATAATATAGGCTATATGATTCCCACAACTGTTATGAGGCACTTTCTGGTTGATATAGAGGACGGCCAATACGATGGTTTTGGGTCATTGGGTGTTATGATGTATCCGGGTCTTCACAGTGCCAGCTATAAGGATTACCTTAAGGTTCCACCCCATGAGGATGGTATCATAGTAATCAGTACAATGATGCACAGTTCGGTCGAATCGTTACTTCAGCCGGATGATGTGATAACACGAATCGATAATTATAACATTGACAATGACGGATTAGTTCAAATATACGGCATGAGACTGCATATGTCGGAGGTCATCGAGACCAAACACATCGGCCAAACGGCAGAGCTTACTTTCTATCGCGACGGTAAACTAATGAAAAAGATTGCAACGGTGGCGCTGAACCGGCCGATTCTCGAACAGGCCCGCCAATATGATCGTCCTCCACGTTATGTGTGTTTTGCAGGGCTTACGTTTGTTCCGTTAACACGAAACTATCTCGAATCATGGGGCCGTGATTGGCGGACGAAAATGCCCCATTATCTGCGATACCTTTTTATGGACTCGATTCAGCTCAATACCGACCGTCAGCGCAAGGAGTACATAGTCCTTGCTGAAATAATGCCTGATGAGGTCAACTCTTATGCCGCTGATTTTAGAAGCCAGCCGGTTGAGAGCATCAATGGAATCAGCATTTGGAGCCTTGATGATGTTTACAAAGCGTTTAAGCAGAACGTCGATGATTTCTACTCGATAAAATTTCTTGGCGACAATCGTACGTTACCCATCGATGCCAAAAAGGCCCGGCTGAGACACCAGCTCATACTTAATAAATACCAAATACCCGCCGAAACCCGCTTAGAGG
>CAZIAN010000237.1:2253-7358 GCA_964537355.1 uncultured Pirellulales bacterium
TACGTGACTGCCAGGCAGTTGCTGGAGTAAGCCAGTTTTCATTTCTATCATATTAGGTGCTGTTATCGCACTGTGTTCACAGCCAGCAATGGCTCAACGTCGCCAGGGGGATGTTACCGAAACAATGAAACAATCTATCGTTTACCTGGAAACATCCTTTTACGGTTACGAGCAGGATCAGCCATGGAGACATAAAAACCTTACGAAAAACTGGGCATGCGGCTGTGCTGTCGGTGAATATGAGGTTCTGACAACGGCCTGGAGCGTTGCAAATTTAGCCTTTATAAAAGCTCTTCGATATGGCCAGAACGAATTTGTCGGCGCCAGAATCAAAGTAATCGATTATGAAAGCAATCTCTGTCTAATCGAACTTGATCCTAATGCATTGAGCGAGCCTTTGAAGCCGCTTGTATTTACCGAGGACTACCGGAAGGGATCTGAGGTGGATTTCTACTGGCTGTCATCGGATAATCGTTTATATAACGGACGCGGCTATCTTGACCGAGCAATAATTCGAAAAACAAACACTTCATATGAACAACGCCTCCATTATCTCGCCGCCAACACATCCCATGGTACGGGAGCAGGACAAGTTTACTGTGTTGACTCAGAACCAATCGGCATAGCGTTCTGGTCCAATGATAGAAAAGAAGCAGGCCTGGTCCCGGCCGAGACAATCAACAGGTTTTTAGCAGCGGTTACAAAGGGTGGTTATGAGGGCTTTGGTTCGGTTGGCTTTACCACTTCGGAGCTTCTTGATCCATCCATGCGTTCTTTTCTTAAGATGCCGGCGTCTCTCAAGGCCGGCGCCTATGTAACAGATGTTTATAATCTTGGGACCGGCAGCGATGTTCTCAAACAAGGTGACGTCATCCTGGCGATTAATGGAAATGCACTCGATTCTTACGGCCAGTTCATTCACCCGAAATACGAATTGCTGGATTTCCATTATCTGATTACGAGTAAAACTGTCGGCGAAGAGGTTTTATTCGAAGTCTGGCGTGACGGCGAGAAAGTTCAGGTCCGGTCCGAGGTTAAGAATTTCAAAGCCTCAGAAATGCTCATACCATATCACGAATATGATAAACAGCCGGAATATATTATCACAGGCGGATTTATTCTGCAAAAGCTTACCCGTGCGTATTTGGCTCAATGGGGTGAAGACTGGGCCGGTAAGGTCTCACCGCAATTATATCATCTTTATCGAGAGCTTTCCTTCAAACCTACTCCAGAACGCAGTGACATAGTGATACTAAGTTATGTCCTTCCGGCGAATATCAACCTTGGCTACAGTAACCTGGGTCAAATTGTCGTTAAAAAGTATAATGGTATGACCATACGTTCGGTCGAAGATATCCTGGCAGCTCAGAAACTGAAACCCGAATCCAAGTATGATGTAATCGAATTTGAGATGGATAATCCGGCGGTGGTTATCCCCCGTGAGCAGTTGCCCGCAGCCGATATGTTTATCCAAAGGAACTACGGTATTCAAAAATTATTAAATGTCAACCTGTGACTTGATCGAAATCCTGCTGATAGTGTAACGTTTCAATTAATATACAGAAGAGGATTGGTGTGTACTTAAGGCCTGCTGATGTTTTGTTGACCGACTTACCGGATAAATAAACAATGGCAAAAATACAAGTTAATTTTCTGTCCGAGCGCGAGATTCAAGACATACATGATGCAAGTATAGCAATCCTTCGGGATACCGGTGTTATGGTTCATCACGAGGAGATATTGCATCTTCTTGGCGAGGCTGGTGCAAAGGTGTCAATGGATAACAGGATAGCGCACCTTCCGGAGAAGCTTGTAATGGAGAGCATCTCAAAGGCCGGTAAAAAATTCTTATTATATGGCCGGGACAGTACCCGGCCCGTCAGATTCGGATATGGTGATCAAATTCTAATGTCAAGCCCGGGGCAATTCGGCTGGATAGATACAGAGACCGGCCGGAGACGACCTGCAACAATCCGGGATGCCAGGGATGCGATACTTCTTGGAGACGCCCTGGAGAACATCAATATCGTTGGCGTCATGGCGCAACCCGAAGAGGTGTGTGAGAAATATCGAGATGTCTTTCTCACCGGCGAGTTGGTCAAGGGGACGGCAAAGCCCACCCGCTGCTGGATTCGCAATGGTGAGACTGCCCGTTACATTCTGGAAATATACCGCACAATTGCAGGTGGGGATGCCGCCCTGAGAGCAAAACCCATGGTAGAAGCCTTTCTCGAACCTATTAGCCCACTTCAATTGCCCCGAGACGGCCTTGATATAGTCAGGGAGTTCGCACAGGCGGGCCAGCCGGTCAGTATTGGTCCGATGGCGATGGCATCTGCAACAGCACCGGCAACGCTGGCCGGCACATTAGCGCAGGAAAATGCCGAGATATTGGCAGGTATTGTAGTGACGCAATTACTCGCACCGGGTACGGCCATAACTTACGGTGGTATCCCGCATATTATGGATCCGCGCACCAGTATCTGCTCATTCGGCTCGCCGGAGCAGGGATTGATGGCTTTGGCAATGACTCAGATAGCACATTTCTATGGTTTTCCAGTTTATATTAATGTCGGGCTTACTGATGCTAAAGTTCCTGATGCTCAGGCAGGTATCGAAAAAGCAAACTCAATGCTTCTTGGTGTTCTTGCCGGAGCGGATACTTTTGGTCACTGCGGTATATGCGGAACGGACCATGCGGGCAGTCTGCTGTGGCTGGCTTTCGACGACGAGCTTATGAATTATATCAAGCGAATCGCACGCGGTTTCGAGGTAAATGCCGAGACACTGGCTACTAACATTGTTAAATTGGTGGGGCCGGCAGGTAATTTCCTGGCAGAGCCGCATACAGTTGAACACTTTCGCCGGGAGTTCTGGTTACCAAGCCAACTATGGACAAGGCAGAGCTTTGACGGTTGGCAGAGTCAGGGATGCAGCTCCTTTGCAGAGCGGCTCGTCGAACATGTCAACAGTATCCTGACAACTCATACTCGGCAACCACTTGATGACGCTTTGTCACGGGAGATCGATCGTATTGTCAAACATGCCGAGCACGAACTCGGATGAAATCGGCCGCCTTGTATGGGATATTTCTGTAACAACAATGGGAAAGGAGAATTGTTTATTGTAAAGTTTCAAAATAGTGGGGGAAGTTCAAACTATCTTTTTGGAGGCGTACATTATGGAACGCAAAGCAATTGTAAAAGTCGTACTGGTCTGTTTGCTGGTTGTGTCGTTTGTTCTGCCGGAGCAGGTATCGGCCCAGTCCCGGTCCCGCAGAGGCGGACTGTACGGCGACTGGCGGATCAAGATGAAATTTGGGGAGCGGGAGTTCGAGTCGATCCTGGCGTTTTCCAGGAACCAGGAAGGTGAATACACCGGCTACTGGATCAGCTTCTGGGGAATGAATGAGCTCAAAGATGTGAAGTTCGAGGACAACAAGCTGAGCTTTACGCAGGTCACCAACTACGGAGGAGAAGAGAGAACGTCGAAGTTCACGGGCACTATCGAGCAGGGCGAGCTTTCGGGACTCCTGACGAGCGGTCGGGGTGAAACGGAAATCAATGGCAAACGGGCGCCGAGAACTCCGCGTGGAGTTGGAAGCTGGGAGATGAAAATCAAAGCCGGCGAAAGAGAGTATACGGGAACTCTCACGATCACCGCCGACAAGGAAGGTAATCTCAGGGGCACATGGAAAAGCTCCAGGGGTGAGAGCGAAGTTTCTGATTTGAAATACGAAAACCGCAAGCTGACGTTTAAGAGAATTATCCAGAGAGACAGCGGTCAAATAGAAATGGCCTTTGAAGGAACCATTAGCAATACTTCGCTTGAAGGAGTATTCAAGAGCGACCGCGGGGAAGCTCCAACCACAGGAACACGGGTCGGCGCTTCGCTTATCGGTACATGGAATCTCGATATCGAATCCGAGCGAGGTCCTCGCAAGCAGAGACTGAGAGTTAACGCTGACATGAGCGCGCTTTACGGGTCAACCCTGATCAAGAAGATTAATCTCGATGGTGACAAAGTAAGCTTCAAATACGTCCTGCAATTTAACGACCAGGATTACGAAACAAGCTTCCAGGGAAAGATTGCGGATTCCAAGCTCACCGGCGAATTGAAAACTTCGAGAGGCACTTCGAAAGTAACGGGCACGAGGCGTAGATTCAGAAGACCCGGAACCAGTCAGAGATAAGCCGGGATAGCGGGTACTTTGCCCAAACAACGTACATTCGGGAGCCTGCTGGAATATTTTCCGGCAGGCTCTCTTTACGTATAGACATGCTGGCATTGGTTGTTAACAAATAGATGGTAACTCTTCGCTTCTTTTTCATATCTGCTTGATTGTAAGCTGGTGTTCATTACTTCTTAACGATTCACAATAAATGACTCAGTATAATTTGATCAGCAACATTCATCCCTGCCAAACTTTGCTTTGGCGTTCATGCTGAATTTAGCACAAGCTGTGTCCATGGCTTGAAGTATTTCCTCTTTTGACAAGCCGGATGAGTTATTTGCTGCCGCTATCATCGTCCGGCATTCATTAGAATCCATAAATCGGGCTGCTTCCAGCAATTGAACCTGGTCTTCCCTAGGCAAAACAATAAATCCATGTTTGTCTGCATGGATCAATTCTCCGGGTTTAACGGTCCGCCCAAATACCTCTACTTCACAATTCCAGCAAACGGGATGGCTATATGCATGTCCTACACACAGACGCTGTGCAATTGCTTTGAATCCGACATTACGCATTTCGTCAAGGTCTCTGATTGCACCGTCAGTAATTGTCCCTGTACATCCGAGGGCTTTATGGATGCTGCTATTTACCTCCCCCCAGAATGAACCGAATGTCCGCGGCTTATCCAGGTCCTGTACTACCACTATCTTCGGCCCGGAAAGTGACGCAATATATTGCCGATACTCACTCCATGCCTTTGGATTTTGTTTGCGGTGTTCAGGATTACCTGGCTCTACCACAACAGTCATTGCATATCCCGCCATTGGCCCTGTTTCCGGCATGAAATCCCGGCATTCCTCAAGATTGAAAGCGTCTTTGCCGGCATCCAGCTTAGTTATCTGTTCCCAGCCGTTATAGATAGTCGGTGTAT
>CAZIAN010000238.1:0-2851 GCA_964537355.1 uncultured Pirellulales bacterium
CTTTGCGAAAAACCGCTGACGCTCAAACTCAAGCAGGCCGAAGAATCGCTCGAAGAGTGCCGCCGTAACAAGGTTTTCTTGCAGGAAGGCTACATGATGAAGTTCCACGGGGCCCACGCCCGTATCAAGGAACTCATCGACGAAGGCCGGCTCGGAAAAATTTTCCACTATCGAGCCAACTTCCTTCAGGACTGGACCATCTCAACAGAAGTGCCTCAAGGAGGGATGGGCACATGGAGGCTGGATGTGAAGGCCGCCGGCTCAGGCGTAACCGGAGACCTGCTGGCCCACTGCATAGATACCGCTATGTGGCACAATGGGCCTATTACAGACGTAAGTGCAATGACAGAAACCTTTGTGAAAGAGCGCATGCACGCTGAAACGGGTAAGGTCGAGCCGGTTGGTATCGACGATGCCTGCACATTCATCTGCCACTATGACAACGGCTCGCTTGGCAACTTCGAGTCAACCCGCTACGCACGCGGCCACAAGGCTCTTTATACCTTCGAGATCAACGGTGAAAAGGCTTCAATAGCCTGGGACCTCCATGACCTGCATCGCCTCAGTTACTTCGACCACAGCGACGACTCAATCATACGAGGCTGGCATTCGGTTCACGTTACTGACGGCGATATGCCATACATGGATAAATGGTGGGTTCCCGGCCTGCAGATTGGTTACGAACATTCTTTCGTCCACCAGGCCGCCGAATTTTTGCAAAACATGGCCGACGGCAAATCGACGTCGCCTAATTTCCGTGAGGCCCTCGCTACACAGTATGTTTGTGACGCAGTATTGAAATCAGCGAAAAATAAAAAATGGGAAACAGTAAAGAAAGCGTAAGCACAAGATCGCGGGTAATTTGGAGTTGTTACACTTTTAACCTGTAATCTAATGCACTTTTGAATTAAGGAGTATTTATGTCTGCTAATTCTATTGCAAACAAAGCACTTGAACAGGGAAAAGGAATTTTAAGGTTGGCTCCGAACTGGGTACCGCGTTCCTTTTGTGTACCGGGTCGCCGCATCAAGCTCCATCCGGACGACTATTATGCGCTTGGCGGTGAACGAGGCGGTATTGATGAGCGCTGGTTTGCATCAACAACACCGGCGGACAACGGCCCTTTGACTTCGCCGAATGAAGGTTTGAGTTTCATTGTCTTCGAGGGTAATGGAAAGACTGAAAAAGTTCTGCTCAAAGAGGCAGTTGATGAGCTTAAGGGCCAAATCATCGGCGACAGGCTCTGGAATGAACACAAGCGTTGGCCGATGTACTCGAAATTCTTCGATAACAAAGGCGCTCTGCCCCACCATATTCATCATCGCGATGAGCATGCCGCACTGACCGGCCAATTGGGTAAGCCGGAAGCATATTATTTCCCGCCTCAGGCAAACAACCATGGCGGCGATTTCCCTTATACATTCTTTGGCCTCAATCCAGGCGTAACAAAGGACCAGGCTCTCAAGGCCCTTAAGGATGCGGCCGAGGGAAGAGACAACACAATCACGAGTCTGTCGGCTGCTTATCGTCTCGATGTCGGGACCGGCTGGGATGTCCCACCCGGTGTCCTGCATGCCCCGGGAAGCCTTTGCACATACGAGCCACAGAAAGCCTCAGACGTCTTTGCGATGTATGAGAACATCACACACGACCAGGTTGTGCCGAAGGAACTGTTGTGGAAGGATACGCCGAAGGAAAAGGAAGGAAATGTGGAATGGCTTCTAAGCGTTATCGACTGGGACCTCAATGTTGATCCGGATTTCGCAAAGAATCGCTTCATGGCGCCCAAACCTGTCCGGCCGGTTAAGGAAATGGAGGCCGAAGGCTATATCGAAAACTGGATATGTTATAAGTCAACCGCCTTCAGCGCCAAAGAACTCACAGTACTGCCCGGCAAGACCGTTACAATTAAGGACAGCGCATGCTACGGATTTATTACCATGCAGGGTCACGGAACGATAGGACCGTGGGATATAGAAACTCCTGCACTTATCAGGTACGGCCAATTATCACACGACGAATATTTTGTTAGTGAACAGGCTGCTAAAGAGGGAGTGAAAATCACGAATCCATCTAAGACCGACCCAATCGTCATGCTAAAACATATCGGCCCTGATAATCCAGACTTGGTTATTGAATAAACAACGAAAGCCCGTCCCTGTTTTAGCAGTGACGGGCTTTTCATTTGTATTCAACCTTTTTTAGACGTCACAGATAGCAACCGCCTCAGTTAAGCCTTCGAGAGGATTTCGCGTGGGTACGAACTCATGGCCTACGTAGCCTTTGTAGCCTGTTTTAACGATTTCCTTCATAATCGGCCTGTAGTTTATTTCCTGGTTGTCGCCGATTTCGCAGCGCCCTGGATTACCGGCTGTGTGGTAGTGGCCGATGTACTCCTTGTACTGTTGGATACGAGAGATTACATCTCCGTCCATAACTTGCACATGGTAAATGTCAAACAGAATTTTCATTCTTGGTGAGCCGACCCGCTTGATAATTTCCATGATGTAATCGGTGTGGTCACCCTGGTAACCGGGATGGCCTTTCATCTCGACGGCAACGCGACTGTTGAGTATCTCCATACACAGGTTGACCTTCTTTCTTTCTGCATAGCCTATTATCTTCTTGAGTCCTGTAACACAGTTTTTGGCGCCAACATCGTCTGGGATGTCCTCACGAAAACCTGTAAAAGCAATGACGCTGGGAAAATTGTATTCGGCACACGCGTCAATAGTTTCGCGGGTTTTGGCAATAATCATATTGTGGTATTCGGGATTGTTAAAGCCCTTTACAAACGGAGGGTCCGGCGTACCGTTTGGCGCAAGGGCGCAGACAAGGCCATGCTTTTTAA
>CAZIAN010000238.1:2951-5084 GCA_964537355.1 uncultured Pirellulales bacterium
CATCACAGTTCCTTTCCCTATGATATATTTTTAGGTTTAATCTTGATTATAACACTTGTAGAAAAGGCGACTATAGGCTCTTTTATTAACATAGTCAAGCATAAAACACCAAACTTTGAACGGTCTTGAGATAGGGTTTTGATTAAAATAAGATTTGACAAATAAATACCGGCATGTTAGTTATTGCTGACTGCTAACATCTAATTTTGCAAAATTTTGTATAAAAAGTTTTACAATGAATGAAAACCTGAATCGACGAGACTTTCTAAAAGCGGTGGGCACATGTACGACCGCAGGGATTACAGCAGCTTCTTGTGCCAACCTTGACAAAAAAGTCACAACTACACCACAAAAGTGGGAAATGCGGTTGTCAACTTCGTCGATACATTTCATGCAGCTACCCATCGAACAGGCATGTGAGCGAATTTCCAATTTAGGCTTTGAAGCTATCGACATCTGGTCGGCCCATAATGGCTGTCCTCACCTTGACGATGTGGCCGAACGTTTAGGGCCTGATGGCCTGAAAAAAATGCTTGCCGAGTATAGACTTAAACTTTTCTCGTTTTCAGTCTATAAAGGAGGCTATGAGCGTTACGCCGTGCTGTTAGGTAAAGCCGGCGGTGGTGTAGCTGTTCGGGGCAGTGCCCCGCCGTGCAAGCCTGAGGAATTAACCGGCAGGATGCAAAAATTTATCGAAGAGCTAAAACCTATGGCGGAACTGGCTGCCCAGCATAACTCGTACCTGGCAATCGAAAACCACGGTGGAGCGCTCCTTTGCACGCTGGATTCGCTCAAGGCGTTTGTCGATATGAACACTTCTCCGAGGTTGGGCATTGCGCTGGCGCCGTATCATATCCAGTCCCTTAAAGCTTCTGTGCCAGAAGCGATACGCATCTGTGGAAAGCAGCTTTTTTACTTCTACGCATGGCAGAACTACCCGGACCTGCAGCAGCTTCCCGGTATCGGCCCGACATATATGGTGCCATGGATACAAGCCCTAGCGGATATTAAATACCAGGGATACGTCAATCCGTTCATGCATGGCCATTCCGAAGCTGATGTGATGTCGGCAAACCTGGCCAAATCGAGAGATTATCTCAAAGATTGTTTCAAGAAAATCAGCACAAAAACGTGATAATAACCTATAAGAAACAATTGCAGTTAAGATAAAAAAAAGGAGATAATTATGGACCAAAAGCAAGAGCAATCGGGCAAAGCTGATAACTTAACCCGCCGCAAGTTTATGCGCAACGGTGCAACGACCGCAGCGGGTCTTGCTGCAGGTCTCGGCGCAGCCGGATGCGAAAGTATGCAGTTCGGTAAAGCAGAGAAACCCCGCAGCTACAATCCGGATATGGAGTATCGACGGCTTGGAAAAACCGAACTTTCCATTTCGGCTGTCTGCCTGGGCGGACACTGGAAACGTGTTGATAAAATGGTTCCCGGAGTTTTCAAGGGCGGAAGCTGGCTGAGCGCAGACCTCGAAGATGACGGCTTCAGGAATAACCGCCGCGATGTTGTCACCAGATGTATCGAGCACGGCATCAATTATGTTGATGCGTGCACATTGCAGGAAGTTACTGCCTATTCCGAAGCGCTGAGAGGAAGACGTGATGCGATGCACCTCGGTTTCTCATGGTACCAGGAGGAAATGCGAAATGTAGATTTCCGCACTACAGATGCCCTGCTGGCCACACTCGATAAGGGTATGAGCCAAACAAAGCTCGATTACGTGGACGTCTGGCGTATTACTATGCACGAGCAAAGCGGACGGCACAGTGATGCCGAAGTTGACCAGATGATGGGCGCCCTCGAAAAGGCCAGAAAACAGGGCAAGGTACGCTTCACCGGATTTTCATCTCATGACCGGCCGCACATCAAATGGATGATAGAAACCTATCCTGAGGTTGTTCAGGTTGTCGTTACACCATATACCGCCAAAAGTAAAGAGCTGCCGACAGACAGCCTCTTTGGGGCGATAAAGGAGCATGATGTTGGCTTCTTCGGTATCAAACCCTTTGCTGGTACATCACTTTTTAAGGGAGACAGTTCCCCTGACAGCCCCACGAGGGAAGAGGATGACAGGCTTGCCCGTATGGCCATACGTTATATTCTTTGCAACCCGGCTATAAC
>CAZIAN010000238.1:5184-7354 GCA_964537355.1 uncultured Pirellulales bacterium
ATCGCAGGCCGTGACAGTGGTTGGATTTATAGCGAGCAGTTTGCTGGTGTTTACAGCAAACTGCTCATTTGAAAAAAAGACCCCTGTCGAGCCTACATTGAAGCACGCCAAAGAGCAATCCCCCGAACAAAAGGCAAAAAAAGAAATCTTTGTCGCCAACCAGTTTTGCAGTGCGTGCCATTACGGTTTCGGCAATGAAGAACTCGCTCGTACACATGAACGAGCAGGCATAGGGTGTGAAAGGTGTCACGGCGAGTCCGAGCGCCACCGCAGCGATGAAGATAACGCAACCCCGCCTGAAATCATGTACCCCAAGGAAAGAATTAATCCGACCTGTATGATGTGCCATCCCAGGAACGAAATCAAACATGTGAGCCGTCACCAGCCAGTTTTAGCTGGAGCTGAAACTATTTTTGATAAACCCACTAACCAAAAATATTGCACCGACTGCCATGCTAAAAACCACCGCATTAATGTCCGGACCATACGTTGGAACAAGGCAACCGGCGAAATATTGGACAAATAAACTCTTGCACTCAATCCGTAATTGATTATGATTCCGCTTATCATTCAGGGATGAAAAATGGCGTTTTTGGCCTTTTTAATTGGCTTTATTTGCATGTGTTGTACTATACAACCCTGCTAAACCTAAGGCTTTTCATCTAAAGCTACACTATTTTTAGTCTATCCAAATTGCTTCGGCTTGCAAAGGGATATGAAAACAAAATTCATAAGCCCCTGTTTGCATTTATTTTTATGCTAATAGAACCAACATCCTTAAAAATGCAGTGACTTTTTTCTTGACTTTGCCAATGGAAAAGTATATAATCACGAGTTGTAATCTCATTCGTTCCTGCTTGTTGTAAGGAGAACAACAAACAGTTTTTTCGTATTAATTCCGAACAAAATAAGCTCATAAGTTTAGAAACTTATGCACCTTGCTCCCGCTCTCCATTCCCGACCCCCCTCTCAAAAGGCGGGAGCTTTTTTCCTGAACTCACTAACACAAAACGGCGATAAAAGTATATGTGTTTTCTCTTTGCCCCCACCCTTTTTCTCCGAACCTTAGCCATACGTGGAACATAAAAAAAGCCCTTGATATTGTAACCAAATGTCTTTTTCGTCAAGCATTTCGCTTAATGACTTGCCTCGAATTTCTATGTACTTTGCCTCTAAAACTTATGAACTTACCCAATCAGTAATTGATTCTAACTTCTGATTTGCCCCGGAGCGTTATTACCAAATTCCCATATTCGCCGTGAAATCCCTTTTCGGCAGACTCAAACGCAGATGATTTAACAGATGCCTGAGCAATTTTACGGACCAAGACATCTCTGGGCTTCCGCTTAATACCTGATATCAGCACATAGTACTGTTTCTCACCCCAGCCATCTACTCCGAAAATAAGCGTATTCTTGTTTTCCTGAACATTACTTATCGTACAGGGCGCATGAATGAACCAGCCCCGCCCGCGCACTTTCTTTACATCATATATATTACCTTTATCGTAAAGTTCCGCTATATGGGCCTGCACCGTACCCGGATTTATAGCAGGTCCGGCACCTGTTTGCGCCTCCAAATCGAAGAAATCAGGCAGCAGCCCCTGTCTTTCCTTGTCAGTCACAGGCCATGACATTTGAAGACCGGTTGACGTAATTCCTTTTGCAATTTTTCTCCAGGGACCTTTCTTGTCGCATTCACTCAACATTTGTAAAGCCGAACAGTAAGCAAGCCCGCACCATTGTACAGGCCTTCCTAACCACAGCGGAGCCCGCCAATTGGTCGCACCTAATACGGCGATTGTTGAATACGAACCCACCCTACCGGATGTCGGTGGATAAAGATAGACAAACGGAACACCCGTCCATGCCCAGTACCACGCCTGTTCAAGATATTTCTCTCGTCCTGAAATAATATAGCCGAGCGTGTAAGCCTTAACAATATGCGCCGAAGCTAATATATCCGGTGTGTGCAGCGGCACCTCCCATGTCTGCGCCCCGCGCGGCACAGTCTCGGCGTAAAGCTCGGTCTGCTTATCAAGCAGCTTAAGCGCTTTATTGATAAGCTCTCCGTCCCCCGACAAAGCCGCTCCTTCAAGAATTCCGACCACATCCCGTCCTGATAAACCATTGGCATGCTTTGCAAAGTGAGTTCTCGAATAGTCTGTTTT
>CAZIAN010000239.1:0-7342 GCA_964537355.1 uncultured Pirellulales bacterium
TTTTGTAGTCTGGAATTAAAACGGGGCTTATTTTAGTTGATTTAGAATAAGCCCCGTTCTTAAGACAGCAAGGTGATATGCTTACGATTGAAATGATAAACGGAGGGGGCTTTGTCGGGCGGTTCTCACCTCGGAGTGTACGGTGAGATGCTGCAAACAATAAAGGAAATTTATAATAGCCTTCCCTGAAAGATGTTTTGTGAAAACTGTAAACCCAGTGCATAAAAACGCTTGACAAACGACGGGGTATAACTATAATCAGGGAACAATTGAGTTCAAACTACGTTTGGGCCAGGAGTGAGTGTTAACTCCATGAATAAATTTAGCATTTACGAAACACACCAATCAGTAGGAGAAGACCCATTATGAGTGAAAACAGTAAAAAAAGCACGTCGCGTCGTGAGTTTTTGAAGAACGGCGGTAAGATTGTCGCCGCTTCGGCTCTTGGGGCGGGAATCGTACCCAAGATTTATGCGGCTGGCAGCGACACAATCAATATCGTCTTGATTGGCTGCGGCGGCCGGGGGACCGGTGCTGCATCTAATGCCCTGTCTGTTAAGAATGGCCGTATCAGGCTGGTTGCAATGGCAGATGTTTTTGAGAGTAAGCTTGATAGAAGCTACAAGAATCTTCAGAAAAGCCATCCCAATCAGATGGATGTACCGAAGGATCGCCAGTTTATCGGCTTCGATGGTTACAAAAAGGCGATGGATTGCATTAATGCGGGTAATGTGGCAATCTTTGCGACGCCTCCGGCGTTCCGCTGGGTGCATTTCACGTATGCCATCAAGAAGGGCCTTAATGTTTTCATGGAAAAGCCTGTTACGGTGGATGGCCCGACTACCCGCAGGATGCTGAAACTCGCCGAAGAGTCTGAGAGGGAAAACCTAAAAGTAGGTGTTGGTCTGATGATTCGCCATTGCAGGGGCCGACAGGAGTTGAAACGGCGCATCGACGATGGTGAAATCGGCAATATCATCGCTATGCACGCCTACCGCATGGCCGGACGCGCATGCACCGTCGGGCCAAAGCCCGACGGAATCAGCGAGGCGCTGTACCAGATATCGCGGTTCCACTCCTTCCTGTGGGCCAGCGGGGGTATGTACAGCGACTTTTATATTCACCAAATCGACGAGTGTTCCTGGATGAGAGGCGCCTGGCCGGTCGAGGCCCAGGCCAGCGGCGGACGCCACTACCGGGGCAATTCCCTTGACCAGAACCTTGACACTTACTCCATCGAATACACTTATCCGGACGGCACGAAGCTGTTTTATTACGGGCGGGCCATGGATGGTTGTAAAGGAGCTTTCTCCAGCTATGCGCTCGGTACCACAGGCTCAGCCGTTATCTCGACGAACAGCCATTATCCGGGCAAGGTCCGGACCTACAAAGGCCACAACATGACCAGGGAGAACCTGATATGGCGAGTGCCGCAGCCCGAACCGAATCCGTATCAGCTCGAATGGGACGACCTTATTGATGCTATTCGCAATGACAAGCCTTACAATGAGGCCAAACGCGGCGCCGAATCAAGTATGGTTTCCTCTATGGGTCGGATGGCGGCTCATACCGGCCAGGTTATTACCTACGACGATATGCTCAACTGCAAGCATGAGTTCGCTCCCGATGTTGACAAGCTGGAAATGGATTCTCCGGGGCCGGTACGGCTTATCGCCGACGGCAAATATCCCATCCCGAAGCCGGGTATCCTCAAGGACAGGGAATACTGAGAATTAGTTTAATACAAAAAAAGATTTGTCTCTGGTCTCGGTTTTACCGGGACCAGAGGTTAGTTTTTCGATGGCTTGCGTAGGCCTCATTGGCCGCCGAGCGGTGTTTATAAGGTGTAATCCATGTGGTCTTAAGAAGATTGATTCACATTATAAGAGAGTCAGTCTAATAAAGACAGAAAAGGAGATACTATGGCACATGCGAAAGAATCAGGCAAAGATGTCGGAACAACGCGGCGGGACTTTTTGAAAGCTTCGACAGTTGCGGCTTCGGCTGCCGTTACGGGCACTCTGGGCATCAGTAACAGCTTATATGCCGGGGGCAGTGATATTCTTCGTGTGGGTATGATCGGTTGCGGCGGGCGAAATACCGGCGCAGCCGCCCAGGCGCTAACCGCGGACTCCGGGGCGAGATTGGTTGCGATGTGTGATATCTTCATGGACCGAGTCAAAGAAAAACGCAGGATTTTGAAAGAACAGAAGGGCAATCAAGTTATCGTCGATGATGATCATTGTTTTGCCGGCTTCGATGGCTATAAGCATGTGATTGAGTCATCGGATGTGGTTGTAATTGCAAACGCCGCCAAGTTTCATCCGCTTCATGCCATGACGGCGATTAAGGCCGGTAAGCATGTTTTTGTAGAGAAGCCTCACGGAATCGACCCGATGGGGTTAAAGCTTATACAGAAGGCCGCCGACCTGGCAAAGCAAAAGGGATTATGCATTGTTTCCGGTCTGCACAGCCGATATCACACCGGATATGCTGAAACGGTCCAGCGGATTCACGACGGCGCCATTGGCGATATCATTTCCATTGAAGAGAACTTTCTCCGCGCCCCATACGTAATCATAGATCGCAAACCCGGACTGACAGAGCTGCTATGGCAATGCAGCACTCAATACCATTTCCGCTGGCTCTCCGGGGATGATGTACCCCAGTCACTGGTGCATAATCTCGACCGCGCCAGTTGGGTAATGCACAATCAAGTTCCCGTGAAATGCCACGGTTTGGGGGGACGTTCTTCGATGACCGAGCCTATCTACGGCGATGTGTTCGATCACCACTCGGTGATTTACGAATGCGACAACGGGGTGCGAATATATGCCTTTTGCCGGACGACAAACGGGTGCTACAACGATTCTTCCAGCGTTGTGCTCGGCAGTAAAGGCAAGGCCTCTATTACAGGGTGCCGAATCTGGGGTGAAACAGACTGGAGATGGAAGAAAAGGTGCGACCCCTATCAGATAGAACACGATGTACTATTTAAGGCGATTCGCTCGGGTAATCCGGTCAATAACGGCGACTACATGGCCCGAAGCACAATGGTCGGGGTAATGGGACAAATTTCCTGCTATACCGGCAAGGAGGTTACCTGGGAGCAAATTAATGAGTCTGATTTCTATTACCCCCCAAAGCCTGAGGATTGCCACGATGGTATGGATGCGCCTTCTAAGGCCGGTGCTCATGGCAGCTATCCTGTGCCGAAACCGGGTTTTACAAAAATGATTTGAGATCGAAGGTACTCACAATAAAAAAAAATAAAACAAAGATTGCTTTTGTATATCATAAAAAGCCGTGAAAAACGTCTTTTATATAGATGGCTGGATGCACTTTTTTAGTAAATAGTTATGAGGAGATATAATATGAGGTTAAGTCGTATATTGTTAGGTGTTATTGCATTGGTGGTCTATTTCACTGTTACGATGCCTGAGGATACTACAGCAGCGCAAAAAAAGCTTCCGAAGAAATATACGGAGACCGTTACTGCAAAAGACGGCGAAAAGCTTTCTTTTGAAATGGTTCTCATTCCGGGCGGCAGTTTTCTAATGGGCAGCCCGGTCGATGAGGCCGGTCGCAAGGACCATGAAGGTCCTCAGCACAAAGTTCGCCTTGATCCCTTCTATCTTTGCCCGAAAGAGGCTACCATTAAACAATTTATGGCCTACTATCGAGAAACAGTCAGCGCGAAGAGAGACTTCATAGCGGTCGAGGAGGCTAAGAAGGACAAGGAACAAAGTAAGGACGATGTTGACGTGATAACCGGCCCCACGCCTGTTTATGGGGATATGACGATGGGGTACGAAGACACGCACCCGGCCATCGGGATAACCTGGCATAACGCCATGACTTTTTGCAGGTGGCTATCGAAAAAAACCGGGAAAAAATATCACTTACCGACAGAGGCCGAATGGGAATATGCCTGTCGTGCGGGCACCACTACGGCATTTAGCTTTGGGGATGATCCAAAAAAGCTTGGGGATTTTGGGTGGTACGAGGATACCGCCGACAGTGAAACCAATGCTGTAGGCAAGAAAAAGCCTAATGCCTGGGGTCTGTATGATATGTCAGGTAATGTTCGGGAGTGGGTTTACGATTTCTACAGTCCCACCGCTTATAAAGAAGCCGCCAAAGAGAATCCGGCGGTCAATCCGAAGGGCCCCAAGACCGGCGAGTTACATGTAGCTCGTGGCGGGGATTATAGCTGCTCAGCAGAAGAACTTCGTTGTGCGGCCAGAACCTTCGAGCAGGAATGGTGGCGTTCCGGGGACCCACAGATACCCAAGAGCATCTGGTGGCTGCCGGAAATGGACTTTATAGGATTCCGAGTGGCCTGTTCTATAGAACCAGACACCAAAAAATAGCTGAAATAAGTGCTCTTTCCTGCCCGATATCGGTCTGGATCGCAACGATATCGGCATGTGCAAAGGTCTGAGGTGGTGATCTGCCTGCTACCTGTCTTCACGTCCCATAAATTACAATCTCTTCTCAGAAGCAGAAAATGCGTATTTCAGAGCTGCATGCGCAATTTTTACTCCAAATATTACCTCCTGAATAATTTTTTTTAGAACCAATCAAAAAAACAATCAACATTTCAAGCTTCAGAACCGCCTTCATATACGAAAAGACAACACAGGCCGGCCTAAAAACACTTTGGTTGTTAAGTCACCATTTGTATTAGTCGAAACTTTTTTAGTGAAGGAGGTAATGATGATGAACACGAAACATTTCTTAACCGCGATTTTGTTGGCACTATTTCTTGGCTGTATTGCTTTTGCAGACAGGCAATTGGACAGAGGTGAGATTTTGCAAATCTTCGAGAAGCTAACAAGCCAGCCAAGAAATACCTGGATATCTGCAGGTACAATCGAGGCCAAACATGAAGAATACAGGGCACCGAAAGCAAGTGGCATAGCTGAGATTAACCTTCAAATCGCCGAACAAATTAGAGGGTATCAAAGCAATCCAAACAGACGGGAATTAACCCAGGGATTACAAGCAATGAAGCTCGATGCCATTCCATTCAATGTCCGTTATAATCTGTCCAATAAATACACAATGAATTCGAATGAGGAAGTAAGATATGATGGGGACAGGTTCTACTGGGAAATCGACGTAAGCTCACGAACGGACTCGGTAACGCCTGAGGCAAGCTTAGCAGGCAATTTCATGACCGAGCAGTTTGATTTGGATTGGAACACCCGACGTATATCCGTATGGGACGGCCAACAATACACCATGTATTGTTTACCCGCCAATCAAGAAATCACTGACACTACAGGTTCAATCAAACGTTCCATCCACGGGCCTTTAACCGCCGGGGTCATTCCCTGGGGACATGGCTATTGCACATACGAGAACCTTTCGGCGGCCGAAACCTCAGCAGAAGAGAAAGATATCGATAACCAAACTCAGATACATATGACAATTAACAATCCGGATGGCTCAGAAATGGTCTTTGTAATGGACCCGGAGAAAGATTATGCAGTTATTTCCTCTTCGATGAACGGTAGTAATACTGTCACTTCCTCACAATACGGCAACTACCAATTAGTCTCAGGTCAATGGGTTCCAGCTAATATTTCGATAGAGCAACACGATGCCTGGAGCAAAGAACTGTTGGCTAACGACATCTGGAGCCTTACTACAATTAGCGGTGAAACTCCGTCACCAGGGAGTTTTAACGTCGAATACGAGGCTAATGCATTGATAGAGTATCGTTCCACCCTGACAAGCAAACCTGCAATGTACAACTACTCACACACTGTCGATACGGACGAACTCTTACTTGATAGATTGTCTTATGCAGCATCCGAAGGCACACAGTTACAAAACTGCGCAACGGCGGCATTAAAATATGCAATTTCGCAGTCAGGTAAGGAAGTTACCGACCAGCAGCTCGCTCAATTAGTAAGCGGGCCGGATAAGACCACAAGTCTTGATACGATGAAGGAATTCGTACTGGGGCTGGGGCTCTATTGCCGCGCTGTTCAGCTCGATATCAAAGCGCTTGAAAAACTGGACGGCTGTGAGGTAATCCTTCACATTCCAGGGAAGAATCATTTCATCGTACTTGGGGACATTGACGACAGGTATGTCAGCAGTATAGATTTGACGAATAATAAATTCTTCTATCATACGGACGTGGACTTTTTTGATATGGACTGGACTGAAGGGATTGCTCTTTTGATTTCCAACCAGCCTATCAACATACAAGGCAGCATTACTGAGATTGCCGATAACCAGCTTCAAAATATCATCGGCGGCTCAGGCTACTCGTGCACCGACCTCCTCCAGGAATACGATGTTTCGTATTGCGACGAATTCGCTGGAGAGTGCGGCGGCAGCTATGAGGTATGGTTTGAACGCTGGGGATGCGAATCCGCCACGAGCGGAAGCTGCAGCACTTCTTCTAAGATCCGAAAGGCAAGAAAATCCTGTTTCACTGATCCTTATGACCCATGGAGCTGCGACACAGGCAGTTGGAGTTACTATTATACGCGGGCATGTGATTAACTGATGTTAAGATTGTAGGAAATCAAGCAGGTGGGACGTATCTTCCATCTGCTTTTTTTGTTGGCAGTCTATGTTGACTTTTCACAAGAGCAGCCGTATAATAAGAGGGTATGAAACGCGAGGGCTTCACACTTATAGAACTGCTTGTAGTTATTGCAGTAATTGCCTTAATGACAGCCATATTATTACCTTCGTTACGAATCTCAAGACTGCAAGCTGAAACCCTTCTGTGCAGTTCACAAATTAAGCAACTGGTCTTAAGTTTGACTATGTATGAAGACGACAACGGAACTTTCCCTCATGCTTTTGATGACACTTCTCAGAAACCACCTCCAGGCGGCGAACCCGGGAATCCCTTGTACGATAGAATTGGATGGTGGTGGTTTAATCATATTTCCGACCATTCCAGAAAAAACAAGGGCAAAAAAGCACCGCTTTGGTGCCCGTCCAGACGGATAAAAGATCCCCAAATTGAACATGTCCTTTATAGCAATTACGGCGTGAACCAGTCCATATGTAAAAATTCGAACGGCAGAAAAAGCCGTGCGGAATTTGTCGGAATGCCTTTGAGCAAAAGTGATATACAAAGACAAGGAGAAACTCTACTCATAGTTGACAGCGGCTACAGCATGATAAACTGGTGGCATGTTACGGATGTTCCGCCTATGTCTCTCGTTAGTTCTATCGAAGATGCTGCTTACGTGCCCGGCCTTGAGATTAACAAAGAAAAAACTTTATGGCCCAGCCAGAAATGGGAGGCTATAAATGGCCGCCATCCGAACAAAACAGTCAACGTCGGATTTGTTGATGGACATGT